>JAXDFS010000355.1:0-17826 GCA_034665465.1 Solirubrobacteraceae bacterium | reverse complement strand
GAGGCATCGACGGCGATGACGCGCCCGCGCGGGAGGCGGTGCAGCAGCTGCCGCGTGACACGGCCCGAGCCGCAGCCGGCGTCGAGCACCGTCTCGTCGCCGCGCAGGTCGAGGCGATCGAGGATCGCCTGCGCCCAGCCGACGTGCGGCCCCGAGACGCGGTGGTAGACATCGGCGTTCCAGGAGCGCGCCATGGCGCTCACGCCAGCGCGTTCGTCACCGGGCCCGAGCGCTCGCGGTCGCGCTCGTAGGCGCGGATCGCCTCCTCCTGCAGCAGCGTCTGGGCGATGTCGTCGAGGCCGTTGAGCAGGCGGTGCTTGGTCTCGGGGTCGATCTCGAAGGTCGCGACCGTGTCGCCGAAGCGGACCTCCTGCGCGTCGAGGTCGATCTCCGCCTCGCCCGCGGCCATCAGGCCGCGCACCTCGTCCTCGGCGAGCGCGATCGGCAGCAGGCCGATCTTCATGCAGTTGGAGGCGAAGATGTCCGCAAACGACGGCGCGACGACCGCCTTGAAGCCGTAGTCCTCCAGGCCCCAGGGCGCGTGCTCGCGGCTGGAGCCGCAGCCGAAGTTGCGCCCGGCGACGAGGATCGGATTGTGCGGCAGGTCCCAGCCCGGCTCCTTGGCCCAGTCGTGGAAGAGGAACTCGCCGAAGCCCGTGCGCTCGACGCGCTTGAGGAACTGCTTGGGCATGATCTGGTCGGTGTCGACATCGGCGCGGTCGAGCACGCTGACGGGCCCGCTGATGGTGGTGATGGCTTCCATTGCAGGGTTACCTCCGCGGGGCATCCGGCCCCGCGCTCGATGTTGACGGCCGGCCTCCGGGCGCCGGAGACCATTCTCGGATGTCGACGAAGCGCCCGGCGATGGCCGCCGCGGCGGCCATCTCGGGCGAGACGAGGTGGGTGCGCCCGCCCCGGCCCTGGCGGCCCTCGAAGTTGCGGTTGGAGGTCGAGGCGCAGCGCTCGCCCGGCGCGAGCGTGTCCGGATTCATGCCCAGGCACATCGAGCAGCCCGCGCCACGCCAGTCGAAGCCGGCCGCGCGGAAGATCTCGTCCAGGCCCTCCTGCTCGGCCTGCGCCTTGACCTGCGCGGAGCCGGGCACGACCATCGCGCTCACCGTCGAGGCGACCGTGTGGCCCCTGACCACCTCGGCCGCCACCCGCAGGTCGCCGATGCGGCTGTTCGTGCACGAGCCGATGAAGACGCGGTCGAGCTCGATCTCCTGGATCGGCGTCCCGGGCTCGAGGTCCATGTAGGTCAGCGCGCGCTCGTGACCCTCGGTGCGCGGCTCGGGCACGGCCTCGGCGACGCCGGCGACCATGTCGGGCGCCGTGCCCCACGTCACCTGCGGGCTGATCGCGCTCGCGTCGACGGTGATCTCGCGATGGAAGGTCGCGCCGTCGTCGGTGCGCAGGTCGTGCCACTCGTCGGGGATCTCGATCCCGGCGCGGTCGGCGACCCAGGCGAAGGTCGTCTCGTCCGGCGCGATCATCCCGGCCCGCCCGCCGCCCTCGATCGTCATGTTGCAGACGGTCATCCGGCCCTCCATCGAGAGCGCCTCGATTGCCGGGCCGGCGAACTCGACGACATGGCCGGCGGCGCCGTCGACGCCCATCTGGCCGATCGTCGCGAGGATCAGGTCCTTGGCGGTGACGCCGAAGCCCAGCTCGCCCGTGTAGAGGATGCGCATCGAGCGCGGCTTGGGCGCGACGAGGCACTGCGTCGCGAGCACGTGCTCGACCTCGCTCGTGCCGATCCCGAACGCGAGCGCGCCGAAGGCGCCGTGCGTCGCGGTGTGACTGTCGCCGCAGACGATCGTCATGCCCGGCTGGGTGACCCCGAGCTCGGGCCCGATGACGTGGACGATCCCCTGGTGCTCGGAGCCCAGCGAATACACGGGCACGCCGAACTCCTCGCAGTTGCGCTCGAGCGTCTGGACCTGCACGCGGCTGAGCTCGTCCTTGATCAGCGCGACGGTCGGCGTGCCGTCGGTCGGCACGTTGTGGTCGGCCGTCGCGAGCGTGCGGTCGGGGCGGCGCACCGCGCGCCCGGCGAGGCGCAGCCCGTCGAAGGCCTGCGGGCTCGTGACCTCGTGGACGAGGTGCAGGTCGATCCACAGCAGGCCCGGCGCCAGCTCGTGGGCGGCCCAGATCTTGTCGAACAGCGTCGTCGGCGGGGATGCGCTCATGGGTGTCAGCTCCTGCGTAGGCCGGCGGAGACGACGGCGAGCAGGACCGCGTCGTCGGAGCCGGGATTCTCGAAGTGATGAGGGAGGTCTGCGTCGAAGGTCACGCAGTCGCCTGCGCCGAGGTCGTGGCGCTCGCCGTCGATGACGAGCACGACGCCGCCCTCCTGGACGAGCGCGCTCTCGCGGCTGCCGGGCTCGTGCATCGGCGGGTCGCCCGGCCCGCCGGTCACGGCGCCCGGCGCGAGCACATGGCGCGAGAGCTCCGCGCGCTGGCCGGGCAGCGGCGGGGTCAGGATCTCGGCGCGGTGGCCCGAAGCCGGGTGGCTCGTGCCGGGACGCCGATCGCCGGCGCGCACGATCGCCACCTGCCCGCCCTCGTCGAGGCGCAGCAGCTGTGAGAGGCGCAGGTCCAGCCCGGATGCGATGCGCGCGGCGACCGCGAGGGTCGGGCTCGTCTCGCCGCGCTCGACCTGGCTGAGCATCGGCGCGCTGACGCCGCTGCGCTGGGCCAGGTCACGCAGGCTCAACCCGATCGCATCACGCAGAGCGCGGATGCGCGGACCGATCGGCGCGGGGTGCTCGATGGTGATCGCCATACGTTTGTACGTTATCACGTACAGACGGGCCCCACGACCCGGCTTGTCCTACCAACGGTGCGCCCGTTGCAGGAACTCGCATGCGAAATGCGCGACTTACGTCCCAATCGTGCAGAAGTTTGCGGAATCTTTGCTAGACCTTCTCTACGAGTTGCGTGTATCTGCACCTCGATCTGCAACATCTTCGCTCCAGCAGTCGATCGGAAGAACATGCGGGGCCTTCTCATCAGCGTGTTCGCACTGTTTGCCCTCGCCGGGCCGGGCGCCGCGTATGCCAGCGCCGCGGGGGATCCGCTGCGCGACGCGCAATGGAGCCTGGACGCGATCCACCTCGCCGAATCAGCCCCCACCGGCGCGGGCGCGCTGGTCGCGGTCGTCGACTCCGGCGTCGACGCCGCGCACCCCGAGCTCGCCGGCCGCGTCGTTGCCGGCCCCGACTTCGTCGACGGCGACGCCGACCCCTCCGACCCCACCGGCCACGGCACCCACATCGCAGGCATCATCGCCGCGGCGTCAGGCAATGGCATCGGCGGCGCGGGCGTCGCTCCCGCGGCCCGCATTCTCGCCATCCGCGTCCTCGGAGCGGGCGATGACGGGACCGCCACAAACGTCGCGGCAGGCATCAACGCCGCCGTCGACGCCGGCGCGGACGTCATCAACCTCTCGCTCAACTGGGTCCAGGCGCCCGCATCGCTGCCGCTCGTCACCGCCGCCATGCAGCGCGCGTCCGACGCCGGCGCGCTCGTCGTCGTGGCCGCGGGCAACGACGCACAGGGGCGCTGCGAGGAGCCGGTCCTCCCCCGCCAGGCGCTCTGCGTCGGGTCGGTCAGCAGCAACCTCAAGCTCTCGCCCTTCTCCAACTACGGCCAGGGCATGAACCTCGTGGCGCCGGGCGACGACATCACCTCGACCTGGAACGACGACGCCTACCACGCGCTGTCGGGGACCTCGCAGGCCGCCGCCGTCACCAGCGGCGTCGCCGCGATGCTCGTCGGCATGGGCCTGCACGGCCACGAGCTCATGACCCGCCTGACGGCGACCGCCCGCGACATCGGCGCCCCGGGGGCCGACCCGCGCACCGGCACCGGCCTGCTCGACGCCCAGCGCGCCGTCGACGGCGCCGTGCAGGGCACCGTCCCCGCCGTCCTGCAGGCGACCGACCCGGCCGCCGCCGTCCCCGCGACGGTCCTGCGCCGCGGGCTGAACGTCGGCTGCGATGCGGCCAAGCCGGGCATCTGCCGCGTGAAGGTACGCGTCGCCGGAACGGTCGTCGCCGCCGGCAGCGCCGCCGTCGACGGCACCGGCGCCTTCGACGTCGTGGCCAAGCCGACCGCCGCGGGCCGGCGGATGCTGGCGGGCGGGCGGGCGCTGCACGGCGTCGTCGAGACGAGCCTGACCGGCGCGGCGAAGCTCCGCAGCCGCGTCATCGTGCGCGCGCGCTGACGACAGCCCAGCCGGCCGCGAGACGGCCGCTGCCCGACACGAGCACCGGCGGCGAACGCCGATTGGACGCGTCCGAGCGCGGGGTACGCTCCCAGGGCGTGGCCGAGCCCTTCCTGCCTCCCGACGTCCTCGTCCTGGCCAGCGGCGGCACGCTCGGCGAGGCCTGGATGAGCGGGCTGCTCGCCGGGATCGAGGATGCCACCGGCCACGACTTCCGCACCACCGAGTCGCTCGTGGGCACCTCGGCCGGCTCGCTGGTGGCCGCCGCGCTGGTCGCCGGCCAGCGGCCGCGGCGGCCCCAGGCGGGCTCCGGCCTGCGGGCGCTGGGGCCCGGCCCGACGGGTGACGACCTCAGCTCCGCGACCGCCGGCGGCCTCGGCGGGGCGCGCTCGCTGCCGCGCGCCGTGGTCGCGAGCGTCGCGCGCGAGGCGATGCGCCTCGCCGGCGTTGCGGCGACGCCGCTGGCGCCGATGGCGCTGTCGATGGGCTCGAGCAGCAGCACGGCCGTGCGGGCAGCGCTGCTGAGCCGTGCCCCCGGGGCCGACCGCTCGCTCACGAGGATCCATGACCGCGTCAGCAGCACCGGCGCGCGCTTCGATGGCCGCCTGCGGGTCGTGACCGTCGACCGCGCCAACGGGCGCCGGGTCGTCTTCGGCGCGCCCGGCGCCCCCGACGCGACGGTCGCCGAGGCCGTGCAGGCGTCGTGCTCGGTGCCGTGGATCTTCGCGCCCGTGAAGATCGACGGCCGCGAGTACGTCGACGGCGGCATGTGGAGCAACACGAACCTCGACGTCGCGCCGGCCGGCCGCCTGACGCAGGTGCTGTGCCTGAACCCGATCGCGAGCCTCGACATCGCACTCGCCTCGCCGCTGGGGATGCTGCGCGCCCTGGCGGGGAGCACCGCGGCGGTCGAGACGCTCGCCCTGCGCAACCGCGGCGCGCGCGTGCGCATGCTCGGGCCCGGCCAGGCGATCGGGCGCGTCATGGGCCCGGACCTCATGGACGGGCGCCTCCGCGACGAGGTGCTCGCCGGCGGCTATGCCCAGGGTCTCGAGGTCGGCGGCCTTCCCGTGGCGGCATGATCCCGCCGCCCGCGCGCTCGCGGGCGGTGATCGCCGTGCGCTACGTGCTGCCGGCGATCGTCGCGCTTGCCGGCATCGTCGTGCTCGCGTTGGACCCGTCGCTCATCGGCCTCGAGGGCTTCGTCCTGTTCATCGGTGCGGGCGCCTCGATCCTCCTGCTCAACGTGCTGTACCGCGTGGGCGTCAGCGGCGACCGGGAGCGCGACGAGGAGGAGGCCGCGCGCGAGTACCTCGACGAGCACGGCCGCTGGCCCGACGAGAGCTGACCCCGCCGGGCTGCGCCCGCGTGGTGCTCAACGCGCCCACGGCGGGGTGAACGGCTCGCCGTCGCCGATCTGGCCCATCCCGCCCGCGGGCATGCAGCAGACGGCCTCGAACGGCGCATCGGATGCGTTGTGCAGCCGCAGCGGCACGTCCGCCGGCACGCAGATCGCGTCGCCCGCGCTGACGTCGTGCACGCGATCGCCGACCTCGAAGCGACCGCTGCCCTCCAGCGCGAGGAACACCTCGCCCGCCGTCAGGGTGTGCACCGGGCTGGCGGCGCCTGGATGCAGGCGCACGCGCCACGCGGAGACCGCATGCGAGCCGCGGCTGGGCGAGGCGTATCCGAGGATCTCGGTGTGCTCGTCCCCGAACCGGGGAGCCTCGGCGTGGCGGATGACTGTGGCTGACATGGTCGGGTCCTCTCTCGTGGGGTCCCGATCGACTATAGTCAATCAAGGATGACTGTCAACACAGATGAACTATCCGGTCCTCCCGACCTCGCGATCCTGCTCGCGGCGACCGGGCGCGCGATCGCCGACGAGCTCGGCGCTGCGATGCGCGACGCCGGCCTGCAGGTGCGCCCCGTGTACGGCTTCGTGATCCGCGCGGTCGCCGCGGAGGAGCCGACGATCAACCGGCTCGCGGAGCTGCTGGGCGTCACCAAGCAGGCTGCGAGCCGGCTCGCCGACGAGGTGCCGGACGGGGGCTTCGTCGAGCGCGACACCGATTCCGCCGACCGCCGCAGCCGCCGGCTGCGGCTGACCGCGGCGGGCGCGCAGGTGCGCGCCCGCGCCCTGCAGGCCAGCGCGCGCCTGGAGCGCGAGCTCGCCGAGGCCGTCGGGGAGGACGCGGTCGCCGGCTGCCGCGCGACGCTCATGGCGCTGCTCGCCCGCACCGGCGCCGTCGAGGACGTGCTGGCGCGGCGAGCGCGCATGACCTGGTGAGGCCGGCCTCGCCCCCGGGCCGGCCCAGACCGCCGTGCGGCTCTAGTGTCGTGAGGCGGAAGTTCAAAGCAGCTGAGGGATGCCGGCGCCGTCAGATGCATGCGAACTTGTGACTCACGACACTAGGGAGTCGCGAGCGGCTCGCGCTCGGCGAGGTCGACGGAGTCGGCGACCGCCTGCGCCTTGCGCACGACGTTGGACAGCGCGCGAACGTACGCCTTGCCCCCCGCCTCGATGATGTCCGTCGCAACCGCCTGGCCGGAGGCCGACTGGCCCTCGTACTCGAGCATGACCGAGCTCTCGCCCAGCGCGTCCTGGCCACCGGTGACCGCATCCACGCGGAACGCCCGCAGCTGGGCGTCGATGCCCGTCGCGGCGTTGATGGCCTGAAAGACCGAGTCGATCGGGCCGTCCCCGGAGAACTCGGCGGTCACCGTGATGCCGTCGGGCAGCGTGACCGTGACCTTGGCGAGCGGCGGGCGGTCCGAACCGGCCTCGACGTCGAAGCAGTCCAGCGTGTAGCTGGCGAGCACCTCGCGCAGGTCGTCGGTGACCAGCGCCTCGAGGTCCATCGCCGTGACCTGCTTCTTCTTGTCGGCGATGTCCTTGAAGCGCTTGAAGGCCGTGTTCAGGGCCTGACCCTCCACGACGAAGCCGAGCTCGGCGAGCGTCTGCTTGAGCGCGGCGCGCCCGGAGTGCTTGCCCAGCACGAGCGAGTTGGCATCCAGGCCGATGCTGCGCGCGTCCATGATCTCGTAGGTCGTGCGCTCCTTGATGACGCCGTCCTGGTGTATTCCGCTCTCGTGCGCGAACGCGTTGCGCCCGATGATCGCCTTGTTGGGCGCCACGACGTAGCCCGTGAGCCGCGAGACGAGGCGCGACGTGCGCGCGATCTCCGTCGTGACCGCCGTGGAGTGCAGGCCCGACACCTCGCCGCGCGTGTGCAGGAGCATCACGATCTCCTCGAGCGAGCAGTTGCCCGCGCGCTCTCCGAGGCCGTTGATCGAGCACTCGACCTGGCGCGCGCCTGCCAGCAGGCCGGCGTAGGAGTTGGCGACCGCGAGGCCGAGGTCGTCGTGGCAGTGCACCGAGAGCACCAGGTCGCGCAGCTGCGGGACGAGCCGGTAGAGGCCGTCGATGTAGGCCGTGAACTCCTCGGGCGTCGTGTAGCCGACGGTGTCGGGGATGTTGATCGTCGTCGCGCCCTCCTCGATTGCCGCGACGCAGACCTCGGCCGTGTACTCGAGCTCGGCGCGGGTGGCGTCCATCGGCGAGAACTCGACGTCGTCGACGAACGACTTCGCGTGGGCGACCGACGCGCGCGCCTGGGCGAGGATGTCCTCGCGCGTCGAGCGGAACTGGTGGACGATGTGGATGTCCGACGTGGAGATGAACGTGTGGATCCGAGGTCGCTCGGCATCTGCGACCGCGCGGGCAGCAGCCTCCACGTCCGGCGCCTGAGCGCGCGCGAGAGCGGTGATGATCGGGCCCTCGACCTCCCGGGCGATCGCCTGGACGGCCTTGAAGTCGCCGGGCGAGGCGATCGGGAAGCCGGCCTCGATGACGTCGACGCCGAGTCGCGCGAGCTGGTGGGCGATCTCGAGCTTCTCCCCCGCGTTCAGGGAGATGCCCGGCGACTGCTCGCCGTCGCGCAGGGTCGTGTCGAAGATCCGGACGTGCTGTGGGTCGGTCTGACTGCTCATGACGTGGGTGCTCCTTGCTGAAGGCTCGAGGTGTGCTGCTTCTCAGTCGGTTTGCGGCAGTGCGGCCGCCACGCAGATAGCTCCCCCTAACGGGGGAGCAGGAGAAGCAGGGACAGCTCGAACAGGTGCGTCATGCCCTGCGAATAGTAGGTCATGCGCGCGCTCTTGCCCAGGGTGCCCATTCGTCGAGTCCCGCGACGCCGCTGCGGGCAACATCTGCTGGTGAGCGCCGTGGCTGACGTGAGCGTCCAATACGAGGAGCGTCACTGGTACCCCGACGACGGCGGCGTGGTCTGGATGGCCGGCTACGGCGTCGTCGACCCCGAGACCGGCCGCTACCTCGCTCGCGACGCACCGGAGCTGGCCGCCCGCGGGCTGGTCGTCGCCGGCGTCGCCGGCGCGGCGCGCTTTCACGGCGACGTGCTGCAGTCCGAGGAGCTCTCGCCCGGCTCGGCGCTGACGCTGCGCCGCGACCCCGCCAACGAGCACGACCCGCACGCGATCGCGGTGCTCGCCCCCGGCGGCGGCCAGGCCGGCTGGGTCCCGCGCGAGATCGCTTCGGAGATCGCCGGCGACCTCGACGCCGGGCGCCCCTGGGCCGCGGTCGTCCTGCGCGAGCGGCGCCCCTCCCCGCACGAGCCGCGCAGCGGGCTCACGATGCTGCTGGCCCCGGCGGAGGCGATCGAGCTGCGCGAGCACGGACGGCGCTGAGGATCATCTCGGCATGGCACGCGACACCGGCTTCCCGACCCAGGACGCGCAGGACGACTTCCTGCGCGCGCGGCGCCGGCGCGTCTTCGCGCGGCTGTCGGCGATCCTGCGCCTGCAGGACGACGACATCGACGTCATGCTGCCGTTCGACGAGGTGGTCGAGGCGCTCGGCCGCGTCGGCGAGCGCGACGCCGGGGTGCATCCGATCACGATCGCCTCGATCGTGGGGACGGTCGACCGAGGCAAGGACTTCGACCGCGAGTTCCGGCCGACCTCGTCGCGCGCGCGCACCCGCTTCGAGCGCATCGCCGAGGCCCAGCGGCGCGGCGTGTCGATGCCGCCGATCGACGTCTACCGCGTCGGCGACCTGCACTTCGTCCGCGACGGCCACCACCGCGTCGCGGTCGCCCGGGCGCAGGGCCGCGACACGATCGACGCCCACGTGATCGAGGTCGTCACCCGCGTGCCCGCCGACGCGTCGATGAGCGTCGTCGACCTGCCGCTGAAGACCCACGAGCGCCTGTTTCACGAGCGCGTCCCGCTGCCGGCCGAAGCCCGCCGGCAGATCACGCTGACGGACCCGATGCAGTACGGGACGCTGGCCGAGGGCGTCGAGGCGTGGGGCCTGCGCCTCATCCAGCGCGAGACGCGCTTCCTGGACCGCGAGCAGGTCGCGTCACGCTGGCTGGCGGAGGAGTACGAGCCGGTCGTCGCGATCCTGCGCGAGGCCGAGCTCATCGGCCGGCGCGAGACGGAGACCGACGCCTACCTGCGGCTCTCGGGCGAGCGCTACCGGATCATGCGCACACAGGAGTGGAGCGACGAGGCGATCGAGCGCGTGCGCCGCGGCCGCTAGGAAGCCGCTTCGGCGCCGGCGGCGGCGTCCCCGCCGCTGCGCACCGCGACGTTCAGCATTGGGCTGCCCGTCGCCCCCCAGAGGCGCAGCCACAGCGGCAGGTACATCTCCAGCCCGCGCGCGGCGGTGATGTCGCCGAGGTCGAGGATCGCCTCCTCGGGCCAGCCGAACTCGCCCAGCAGCTCGGCCGCCTGGGCCTTGGCCCCCGCGTCGTTGCCCGCGACGAAGATCGTGTGGCCGCCCGGGACGAGCGCGGGCTCGACCATCACCGCCGCGGTGACGGTGTTGAGCGTCTTGACGACGCGCACGTCGGAGAACTCGCGCTGGATCTGCTCGGCGAGGCTGTCGTCGTTGCACACCGTGAGCGTCGGCGGCATGCCCTTGGAGAAGTCGAGCGGGTTGGAGACGTCGAGCAGCACCTTGCCGGCGAGCTGCTCGGCGCCCGCCGCGTTCAGCGCCTCCAGCGACGCTCCGCCCGCCGTCGCGTTGATGATCAGCTCGCCGAAGCCCGCCGCGTCGGCGAAGGTGCCCTCGGTCGCCGGGCCGCCGATCTCGCGCGCCCAGGCGACCGCCGCCTCGTTGCCTGCGGTGCGCGAGCCCATGCGCACCTCGTGCCCGCCGCGCAGCAGCGCGCTGGCCAGTGTCCGTCCGACGATGCCCGTGCCGAGAACGCCGATGCGCATCGCGCAAACCTACCTGGTGAGATCCCCGCGCTACTCGGGCGCCGAAGGCTCGCCGGCGTTGGCATCCTCGCCCGGCTGCGCCTCCGCGCGCGTCGGCGGGTCGGCCTCGGCCTCGGCCTCGACGGCCTCGCGGGTCGCCGCGACGGCAGCGGCGTGGTCGGCCTTGCCGCGCTTGAGGCTGGCCCCGTCGCCGGCGTCGAAGAGGTGCAGCTTGGCGCCGTCGAACCACAGCTTCGCCGTCTGCCCCTCCCGCACCTCGGACTCGGGGTTCAGTCGCGCGACCGCGCGGCCGGCGCCGCCACTCGGCGTCTCGGCGATGCCGGAGTCGCGGGCGAGCTCGGCCAGCTCGTCGGAGCTCACCTCGCCGCCCTGGAAGGAGAAGTAGGCGTAGATCTCCGAGCCCATCGACTCGACGAGCTCGATCGGCGCCTCGAACTCGACTCCCTCGGGATGGTTGGCGGGCGCCAGGCGGGCGTCCTCGAAGTCCTCCGGACGGACGCCGACGATGACGTCGGGGGCGTCTTCGACGCCATCGGGCGCAGGCAGCTTGGCGAACGGCAGGTGCACCGTGCCGTCGGCGATCTTCGCCGAGAAGAAGTTCATCGCCGGCGAGCCGATGAAGCCCGCGACGAAGATGTTGACCGGGTCGTTGTAGAGCGCGCGCGGCGTGTCGACCTGCTGCAGCACGCCCGAGCGCATGACGGCGACGCGATCGCCGAGCGTCATCGCCTCGGTCTGGTCGTGCGTGACGTAGACCATCGTCGTGGAGAGGTGGCGCTGCAGGCGCGAGACCTCGGTGCGCATCTGCACGCGCAGCTTCGCGTCGAGGTTGGACAGCGGCTCGTCCATGAGGAAGACCTGCGGGTCGCGCACGATCGCGCGGCCCATCGCCACGCGCTGGCGCTGGCCGCCGGAGAGATTCGCGGGCTTGCGCTCGAGGTGCTCGGTGAGATCGAGCGTCTTGGCGGCGTCGTCGACCTTCTTGTCGATCTCCCCCTGCGGCACCTTGGCGAGCTTCAGCGCGAAGCCCATGTTCTGGCGGACGGTCATGTGCGGGTACAGCGCGTAGTTCTGGAACACCATCGCGATGTCGCGGTCGCGCGGGGCGAGGTTGTTGACGACGCGGTCGCCGATCGTCAGCTCGCCCTCGGAGATGTCCTCCAGGCCAGCGATCATCCGCAGCGCCGTCGACTTGCCGCAGCCCGACGGGCCGACGAGGATCATGAACTCGCCGTCTCTGACCTCGAGGTTCATGTGCTTGACGGCCTCGGTGCCGTCGGCATAGCGCTTGGTGACGTCGTTGAGCGTGATGTCGGCCATGGAAGGGTCTCCTATCCCTTGACGGCGCCCGCCGTGAGCCCGGCGACGATGCGGCGCTGGAAGATGAGCACGAAGACGATGATCGGGATCGTCACGAGGACGGCGGCCGCCGCGATGTTGCCGGTCGGCGCGGTGAACTGCGACTCGCCGGTGAAGAACGCCATGGCGGCCGGCACCGTCCGCGCCGAGTTCGACGACGTGAGCGTGATCGCGAAGACGAAGTCGTTCCAGGCGAAGATGAAGACGAGGATCGCGGCGGTGAAGACGCCCGGCGCGGCGAGCGGCATGATCACGCGCGTGAAGGCCTGCCACGGCGTCGCGCCATCGACCTGGGCCGCCTGCTCGAGCTCCCAGGGAATCTCTCTGAAGAACGCGACGAGCGTGTAGATCGCCAGTGGCAGCGCGAACGTCAGGTACGGGATGATCAGGCCCGGATAGGTGTCGTAGAGGCCCAGCCTGCGCCACATGTCAAACAGCGGGCCGACGACCGAGATCGGCGGGAACATCGCGATCGCCAGCGCGCCGGCGAGGATGATCGTCTTGCCGGGGAAGTCCAGCCGCGCGATCGCGTAGGCCGTGAACGACGCGAGCGTGACCGCGATGATCGTCGCGATCATGGCGATCGACACGGAGTTGATCAGCGGGCGCAGCAGCGGCGAGTCCAGGCCGCCGCTGAAGAGCGCGGAGTAGTTGTCCAGCGTGAACGCCTGCGGGATGAACTTGCGGTCGCTCACCGTCGCCGGCGTCTTCAGCGACAGCGAGATGAGCCACACGACCGGGACGAGCGCGTAGATGATCACGATGACCAGCGCGATCGTCCAGCCGGTGTAGGTCCTGGGGTTGCGGTTCTGCATCGGCTACTTCTCCCCCTGCGACGGCACGGCCGTCCCGAAGCCGCGCACGAAGGCGAACGCGATCAGCAGCACCATCAGGAAGATCAGCACCGACACGGCAGAGCCGAGGCCGAGGTTCAGGCGCGAGATGAGCTGGTTGTAGCCGAGGATCGACACCGACTCGGTGTCCTGCGAGCCGCGCGTCATGATGAAGATCGAGTCGAACACGCGGAACGCGTCGAGCGTGCGGAACAGCAGCGCGACGAGCAGCGCCGGCTTGAGCAGCGGCAGCGTGATCTTGAAGAACCGCTGCACCGCGCTGGCGCCGTCGACTCGCGCCGCCTCGTAGAGGCCCTCGTCGATCGTCGCCAGGCCCGCGAGCAGCAGCAGCGCCATGAACGGCGTCGTCTTCCAGATCTCGGTCAGGATGATGACGCTGAACGCGCTGCCGCGGCTGCCGAACCAGGCCTTGTCATGGGCCACGAACGGGAGGCTGTCGACGAACCCGCTGCTGGGGTCGAAGGCGAAGAACCAGGCGAACGCGGCGACGACGGTGACGATGCCGTAGGGGATCAGCACCGACGTGCGGATGAGGCCCCGGGCGAAGAGCGCGCGGTGCATCACGAGTGCCAGCGCCATGCCGAGGATCAGCTCGATGATCACCGAGACCACCGTCACGAGCGTCGTGTTGAAGACGTCCTGCCACCACAGCGGCGACGTCAGGACCGAGACGTAGTTGCTGAGGCCGACGAACCCGCTCTCGTCCGGGAAGCGCAGGTCGACCTTCTGCACCGACAGGACGATCGCGTAGAGGATCGGATAGAGCGTGACCAGCAGCATCGCGATGACCGCCGGCGCGCAGAGCATGAGCGCGAGCTTGCGCTCGGCCTTCGTGCGGTCGCTCGTCTGCGTGGGCCCGCCGCGCCTGCGTCCCTTCTGGACGGCGGGACGTCCCACCTGGGTCGGGGCGGCGGTGCTCACAGCAGGCCCTCGCGCTTGACGGCCTTCACGACGTTGTCGTGCAGCGTGTTGTAGGTCGAGTCGGGGTTCTTGGGGTCGATCTTCGTCGTCGGGTGAACGGCGCGCTGAATCGCGAGCGAGAGGTCCTGGTAGGCCGGCGACTCGGAGGGACGCGGCGCCGCGTTCTGGATCGAGCGGCGGATCTGGTCGGCGAAGCCGGGATAGACCTTGGCCATCTCGGGCCGGTCGTAGAGATCCTGGCGCACGGGCGGCAGGCCGCCGAGCTTGGCCACCTCGAGCTGGTTCTCCGGCTTGACGAGGCACTCCGTCGCCGCGAAGGCCTCCGCCTTGTGCTTGGAGTACGACGAGACGCCGATGTTGATGCCGCCGATCGGAGGCTTGCTCGGCTGGCCGGCGTCGACGCCCGGATACTGCGCCGCCCCCATCTGCTTGAAGATCTTCGGCGCGTTGCTCTTCGCCGACGGATAGACGAACGGGTAGTTGATCTGGAAGGCCGAGTTGCCGGCCTCGAAGCCCAGCCGCGCAGTGTCCTCGGTCGAGGTGGTGAGGTTCGGCGCCGCGATCGGCGAGTGCGACAGCCGGCCGAGGATGGCGAGCGCCTTCTCGGTCGGCGCCTTGTCGAGCTTGACCGTCGTCGGGCCGGAGAGGAACGAGGTGCCGGCGGACTCGATGAGCTGGTTGACGAGGACGACGAGGCCCTCGTAGCGGTTGGCCTGGACCTGGACGCGGCCCTTCGCCGGGCCGAGCTTCTCACCCATGCTGATCATCTCGTCCCACGTCTTGGGCGGCGTCGGCACGAGGTCCTTGCGGTACCACAGCAGCTGCGTGTTGGACCAGATCGGGACGGTGTAGAGGCGGTTCTTGAAGCGCGCGGTCTGCAGGACCGACTGAAAGACGTTCTGGGAGACCACCTTGGCGGTGCTCGCGGGCACCGGCGTGATCCAGCGGGCGTTGGCGAACTCGCCGGTCCACACGACGTCGAGGCCGAGCAGGTCCAGCGTGGGGTCCTTGGCGCCGAGGCGGCGCACGAGCTGCTCGCGCTGCTGGTCGGCCTGCGCGGGCAGGAACTCGAACTTGATCGTGTAGCGGCCGTTGGACTGCTTGGAGCAGCGGTCGGCGATCTTCTGCGGCGCGCCGCTGGGCTCGTTGAAGATGAACCAGCGCAGCGTCACGCCGGCGCTGGAGGAGTTCTGATCGCCGCAGGCCGCGAGCCCCACGGCGGTCGCGGCCGCGGCCACGACCGCCGCAATCCATCTTCCCTCCGATCGCATGGCCGCTGCGTACCCTCGCGCGCTTCGTTGCGAACCTCACATTCTCAGAGGCGCGCGAGGTAGCCCTCGCCAGCCTCGAGCAGCCGCGGCGGCGGCGAGCCGGCGGGCAGTCGCGCGGCATGCGTCGCGCGTACGACGGGCCCCGCGGCAGGCCCCTCGCCCGGCTCGCCGGCGACGTTCAGCACCACGACGTGGTCGCGCCCGCGGCGGTACGCGAGGACACCGGCCGCCGCGTCGTCGACGAACTCCAGGCCATCGCCGAAGGCGGGCCGCAGCGCGATGAGGTCGCGGTACAGCGCGAGCACCGAGTCGGGATCGTCGCGCTGCGCGGCCACCCCGCCGCCGGCGACCTCGATCGCGGGCAGCCAGGGATCGCCGGTCGTGAAGCCGCCGTGCGGCTGCTCGTCGTCCCAGCGCATCGGATGGCGGTGGCGGTCGCGGCCGGCGCGGTCGTCGGGCGGCTCGCGGCCGGGCCCGTCCGTCATGCCGATCTCGTCGCCCTGGTAGACGAACACCGGGCCGGGCAGCGTCAGGGCGAGCAGCGCCGCCGCGCGCGCGTTGCGCGGCCCGACACGATCGGGCAGCCGCGGGAAGTCGTGGTTGGAGAGCACCCAGGCGACGCGCCCGGCGGCGCCCGCGGGGTCCAGGGCGCGCTCGATCGCGGTCCGCAGCGCCCCCGCCTCCCACGGCGCGTGCAGCAGCTCGAAGGCGAAGGCGACGTCGACGTGCTCGAGGTAGGGAGCGAGCGCAGCGGCCGGGAGATAGACCTCTCCGACGAGCAGCGTCCGTTCCCCGGCTCCGGCGCGCAGCGCCGCCAGCGCGTCACCGATGTCGGGAGCGTTGCGGCTGTGGCGCTGCTCGAGCGAGCCAACGTCGCCGTGCTCGGGCAGCGGCGGCGGGCCCTGCGCGGGCGGGTCGTCGCGCAGCCGGGGGTCCTTCAGCAGCCGGTCGATCGCGTCCAGCCGAAAGCCGTCGACCCCGCGCGCCAGCCAGAAGCGCAGCACGTCCGCCATGACCGCGCGCACGTCGTCGCGGCGCCAGTCGAGGTCGGGCTGCTCGGGATAGAAGGAATGCAGATACCAGCCGCGCCCGTTTGGGTCCGGCGACCAGGCCGGGCCGCCGAAGGACGCGATCCAGTTGTTGGCCGGCCCGTCGCGGTCGGACCACACGTAGCGCTCGGGGTGCTCGAGGAACCACGGATGCTCGATCGAGGTGTGGCACGGGACGACGTCCATGAGCACGCGCAGCCCTCGCTGGTGCGCGCCGGCCACGAGCGCGTCGAAGTCGGCGAGCGAGCCGAAGCGGGGGTCGATCGCGGCGTGGTCGGCGACGTCGTAGCCGCCGTCGGCCATCGGCGAGGGGTAGACCGGCGACAGCCAGATCGCGCCGGCGCCGAGCGCGGCGACGTGATCGAGGCGCTGCGCGATGCCGGGCAGGTCGCCCTCCCCGTCGCCGTCGGAGTCCTGAAAGGAGCGCGGGTAGACCTGGTAGACGACCGCGTCGCGCCACCAGGCGCTGTCGGGCGAGGTGCGCACCGGGCGATCATGCCCGCTGCGCGCGGCGGCTACGCGGGGCGTGCGGCCGTCAGCGCCGGCGCACGACCTTCATCCGCGGGTACGAGCGCAGGAAGGCGCTCGGGCGCGAGAGCCGGATGACGACCGTGACCCGGTGATTGGAGCTCTTGCGGCGCAGCCGGCGGCGGTTGCCGGGCCCGACGCGCACCGTGTAGCTCTTGGTGTGCCCGGCGCGCAGCGAGAACGTGCGCCTGCCGAACGCCCTGCGCTTGCCGTTCCAGCGCACCTCCACGCGGCCGACGCAACGGGGCAGCGACGCCTTCGCGCAGTGCACCGGCCCCACCACGAGCCCGCGGCGGGTGAGCCGCACGCTGCGCTTGAGCAGGGCGATCGGCGCCGGCGTGGCCGTGATCGGCGCCGCGGCGACGCCGGGCAGCAGCCGCGCCATGCGCGCCGCGACGACGTCCCAGGCCGGCCGCTTGGTGCCGTTGCGCCGCAGCAGCGCGGTGTCGAAGCCGTCGTCGTTGGCGTTGCGGTTCTGGAAGCCGTAGTAGTACAGGCGCGTGACGCGGTCGACATGGGCGTCTATGTAGTCGAACATAAAGCGGGTGGCGTCGGCCGCGCGCGCCTCGTCGTATGGGTACGTCACGCGCTGACCGTCGAAGTAGCGGACGAGGCCCGCGCCCTCGGTGAGCCAGATCTCGCCGGTCGTCGCCGCCAGCAGCGGGTCGGTGCCGGTCGTGCGCAGGTGGTTGACGTCCTCGTAGTTGTGGATCCCCCACGCCTTCGGCGCCGACGCGAGGAACGGCGTCATCGCGCGGACGTAGCCCGGGGCGTCGGTGCTGTCGAGCAGCTCGGCGCCAAGCACCGTGCAGACCGGGCAGACGCCCACCATCGCGTTGTAGAAGCCGGCGGCCGCCTGCGGGTTGCGGGCGGGCGGCTGGCTGAGGACGTTGGCCTCGTTCCACGGGGCGAACTCCGTGACGAACGGCCAGCGCTGGCGGAACGCCACGAAGGCCTGCGTGTACTGCGCCACGGTCGGCAGGACGCAGGGCGTGCCCGGGCAGCGGCTCTCGGGCGTGCGGTTGAAGACGACGAGCGGGCGCAGGCCGCGGGCCTTGGCGGCCGCGAGCCAGGCATCGACGGGGCCGGGGTCGACGAGCGCCGCGTCCCAGCGCACGACGAGACGCGCGCCGGTCATGCTGAGCTCGCTGTGCAGGCGCGGGTCCTGCAGCGACTCGGGGTGCTGGTCGCTGATGCCCCCGAGGGTGAAGACGGCTTCGGCCGGGGCGGCGAGGACGAGCGCGAGGAGGACGCCGAGCGCCACAGCCCGCAGGCTCATCTAGGGGTGCCTCCGTGCACGGTCACGAGCGGAAGATACGCACTCGCGGCCGCCGCCGAGCCGGGGGGCAGCCCGGTTACGGCGACGGTGCGAG
>JAXDFS010000354.1:0-5197 GCA_034665465.1 Solirubrobacteraceae bacterium | reverse complement strand
ATCGCGGGCGACATCGACCCCGACACGACCTTCATCGAAGACATCCGCGACCTCGTCGAGGAGGTCGTCGACGACCTCTACATCAGGCGCTTTCACTCCGGCGAGGCGCCGCCGTTCTCGCGCGCGCAGGCCGCCGAGATCGCCCGGATGGCGGTGGGCAACCCGGCAGCCGAGATCGTGCCCGCGACGGGCGAGGTCCCGCAGATGCGCCGCCGGCTCGCCGAGGCCGTGCGCGGCGAGTTCGAGCAGCGCAAGCGCCGGATGGCGGTCATGAGCTACGACGACCTCCTGACGCGCCTCGACGACACCCTCGCGGGCGAGGGCGGCCAGGCGGTCGCGGCGCGATTGCGCGGGCCCTACAGCGTGGTCCTCGTCGACGAGTTCCAGGACACCGACCCGGTGCAGTGGGACATCGTGCGGCGCGCCTTCGGCAACGGCGACTCGACGCTCGTGCTCATCGGCGACCCCAAACAGGCGATCTACGCGTTCCGCGGCGCGGACGTGCACGCCTACCTCGATGCGGCGCAGACCGCCGGCGCGCGCGCGACGCTCGACGTCAACTGGCGCAGCGACCAGGGGCTCATCGACGCCTACGACACGATGTTCGGCGGCGCGAAGCTCGGCCACGAGGGGATCGTCTACCGGCGCGTGCGGGCGGCGGATGCCAACCGGGCGCCGCGGCTGTCGGGCGCGGTGCACCCGGCGCCGCTGCGCGTGCGGGTCGTGCGCCGCGACGACCCCGCGATCGCGCTCACCAACAAGGGCTACGCGAACCTCGCCAGCGCCCGCGAGCACGTCGCCGCGGACCTCGCGGCCGACCTCGTCGGGTTGCTGTCCTCGGCGGCCGAGATCGAGCGCCGCTCCGAGGACGGCGCGCCGCTGGGCCGCGAGCGCGTGCGCCCCGGCCACGTCGCGGTGCTCGTGCCCACCAATCGCGGCGCCGCGCTGATCCGCGACGCGCTCGACGAGGTCGGCATCCCGGCGGTCATCAACGGCGCCGGCAGCGTGTTCGGGACCCCCGCCGCCCGCGAGTGGCTGCGGCTGCTGGAGGCGATCGAGCGCCCGGCGTCGCTCACGCGCGCGCGCTCGGCCGCGCTGACGTGCTTCTTCGGCTGGAGCACCGAGCAGGTCGCGGCCGCCGGCGAGGACGGCGGCGAGGAGATCCATCGCCGCCTGCACGACTGGGCGCGGGTGCTGCGGGTCAAGGGCGTCGCGTCGCTCACGGAGATGATCACGCTCGTCGAGGGCCTCCCCGATCGCATCCTGTCGACGGTCGACGGCGAGCGCCGGCTGACGGACCTGCGCCACGTCGCGCAGCTGCTGCATGCCGCGGCCACCGGCGAGCAGATGGGGACGACGGCGCTGACGGCCTGGCTGCGGCGGCGCATCGCCGAGGCCGAGCAGGACACCGCCGACGAGGAGCGCAGCCGCCGCCTGGAGTCCGACGAGGAGGCGGTCCAGGTGCTGACCGTGCACCGCAGCAAGGGCCTGGAGTTCCCGTTCGTCTACCTGCCCTTCCTCTGGGAGCCCGGCTACATCCCGAGCGGCCGCCAGCCGGTCTTCTTCCACGACCCCGAGGCGGCCGACGAGCGCCGCGTCGACGTGAGCCTGCAGGGCGCGGAGTTCGGGCGCCACCAGCAGCAGTCGATCGTCGAGCAGCGCGGCGAGGACCTGCGCCTGGCGTACGTCGCGCTCACCCGCGCGCAGCACCAGGCCGTCGCGTGGTGGGCCGCCTCCTGGGACAGCCGCAACTCGCCGCTGGGGCGGCTGCTCTTCGAGCGCGACGCCGAGGGCAACGTCGCGCCGTTCGGGTCGGCCCCGCCGCGCGACTCGGTCGCCATCGAGCGCTTCGCGGAGCTGGCGGCGCAGGCGCCCGGGCGCATCGCGGTCGAGCGGTCGGCACTCGGGCTGCCGGCGACGTGGGCCGGGCCGCTGCGCGCGCCGGCGGAGCTCGAGGCCGCTCGCTTCGACCGCAGCCTCGACTGGCGCTGGCGGCGCACGTCCTACAGCGACATCACCGCCGGCACCTACGAGCCGTGGGTCGCCAGCGAGCCGGAGGAGGCCGTCGTGACCGACGAGCCGCCGGTCGCCGCGCCGGGCCCCGTCGCGGCGCCCGGGAGCGGCGACGAGGAGTTGCTGTCGACGCCGTCGCTGCTGGGGGAGATGGCGGTCGGCGTCCGCGTCGGGACGCTCGTGCATCGCGTGCTCGAGGCGACCGATTTCGCGGCCGCCGACCTCGACGCCGAGCTTGCCGGTCAGATCGCGGCCGCACAGGCGCGGCGGTACGTCGAGCTCGGCGATCCGGCGGTCGTCGTCGCGGGGCTGCGCGCGGCGATCGAGACACCCCTCGGCCCGCTGCTCGGCGGCGTGCGGCTGGCCGACATCCGGCGCTCGGACCGTCTCGACGAGCTCGACTTCGAGCTGCCGCTCGCGGGCGGCGACGACCCCAGCGGCGAGCTCGCGCTCGCGGCGATGGGCGACGTGCTGCGCGAGCATCTGCCGGCTGGCGACCCGCTCGCCGGATACGCCGAGCGCCTGGACGACCCGGCGCTGCGGCGCACCGTGCGCGGCTTTCTGACCGGGAGCCTGGACCTCGTCGCGCGGGTGCCTGACGCCGCGGACGTGCCGCGCTTCGCGGTCCTCGACTACAAGACGAACTGGCTCGGCGCGCCGGACGCGCCGCTGACGGCGTGGCATCACCGCCCGGCGGCGCTCGCGAGCGAGATGCGCCGCGCGCACTACGGCCTGCAGGCGCTGCTCTATACCGCCGCGCTGCACCGCTACCTGCGCTGGCGGCTGCCGGGCTACGACCCGGAGCGCAACCTCGCGGGCGTGCTCTACCTGTTCCTGCGCGGGATGACGGGCGCGCAGACGCCGACGGTCGGCGGGACGCCCTGCGGCGTGTTCGCGTGGCGGCCCTCGAGGCCCCTCGTGGAAGCGCTCAGCGACGTGCTCGACGCAGCTGGGGTGGCGCCGTGACGACGATCGTCGCCGAGCCGGATCCGTTCGACGTCGGGCGCGCGCGGCGGGCCTCGGGCCTGCTGCGCGAGTTCAACGAGGTCGGGGTGCTGACCGCGGCGGACGTGCACGTCGCGTTGCGGCTGGCCGGCCTGCGCCCGAAGGCCGACGCGCAGGTGCTGCTCGCGGCCGCGCTCGCGGTGCGCGCTCCGCGGCTCGGGCACGTGTACGTCGACCTGGCGACGATCCGCGACACGGCGGCGGTCGAGACCGACGAGCCCGTCGACCTGTCCGCGCTGCCGTGGCCGGACGCTTCGGGCTGGGCGGCGCGCGTCGCCGCGAGCGACCTCGTCAGCGTCGGCGACCGCGACGCAGGCGAGACGCGGCCGCTGCGCATCGTCGGCACCCGGCTCTACCTCGACCGCTACTGGCGCGAGGAGCGCTGCGTCGCGGCCGATCTGCTCGCCTTCAGCGAGGCGGCGGCGCCCGACGTCGACACGGGCGTGCTGGACGAGGGCCTCGAGCGGCTGTTCGCCGGTCAAGCGGCCGACAGCCGCCAGCGACTGGCCGCCGCGTCTGCCGTGAAGCGCCGGCTCACCGTCGTGGCGGGCGGCCCGGGCACCGGGAAGACGACGACGGTCGCGCGGATCGTCGCGCTGCTGGCCGAGCAGGCCGCCGCTGCGGGCGAGGCCCCGCCGCTGATCGCCCTGGCGGCGCCGACCGGCAAGGCCGCGGCGCGCCTGGAGGAGGCGGTGCACGAGGAGGCCGCCGAGCTCGACGTCGGCGACGCGGTTCGGGCGCAGCTGCTCGCCCTGCAGGCCTCGACCCTGCACCGCCTGCTCGGATGGCGCCCGGACAGCCACAGCCGCTTCCGCCACCACCGGGCGCAGCGGCTGCCGCACGACGTCGTGATCGTCGACGAGACCTCGATGGTCTCGCTGTCGCTCATGGCGAGGCTCGTCGAGTCGGTCCGTCCCGACGCGCGACTCGTCCTGGTCGGCGATCCCGGTCAGCTCGCCTCGATCGAGGCAGGTGCCGTGCTCGGGGACATCGTCGGCCCGGCGGGCGGGGGCGACCTCGGGGCTGGAGCGTCCGGCTCCACGATCGGCGACGGCATCGTCGTGCTCGATCGCGTGCACCGCTTCGGCGGCGGCATCGCGCGTCTGGCGGAGGCGATCCGGCACGGCGACGCCGACGCGGTGATGGAGGTGCTCGCCGCGGGGCTCGAAGACGTCATGTGGATCGATGTCGACGTCGCCGGCCCGGCGGCTCAGGACGCGCTGGCGCCCGCACGCGAGCGTGCGGTGGCCGCCGCCCGCGCTGTCAACGAAGCGGCGCGCGCGGGCGCGGCGAAGGAGGCGCTCGCGGCGCTCGGCTCGTTTCGGCTGCTGTGCGCGCACCGCCGCGGGCAGGAGGGCGTCGCGAGCTGGACCGCGCTGATGGAAAGCTGGCTCGGCACGGAGATCGCCGACCTCGGCGCCGACGCCCGCTGGTACGTCGGCCGCCCGCTGCTCGTGACCGAGAACGACTACGAGCTGCGCCTGTACAACGGGGACACGGGGGTGGTCGTGCAGTCCGCGCCGGACCGCGTGAGCGCGGCGTTCGAGCGTCGCCGGGAGATCGTCGAGGTGAGCCCGAGCAGGCTCGGTGCCGTGGACACGGTCTACGCGATGACGATCCACAAGAGCCAGGGCTCGCAGTTTCAGACGGCGGCCGTCCTGCTCCCGGGGCCGACGTCGCGGATCCTGACGCGGGAGCTGCTCTACACGGCGGCGACGCGGGCACGCGAGCTGCTGATCCTCGCCGGGACAGAGGCGACGATCCGCTCGGCCGTGGCGCGGCCGATCGCGCGTGCGTCGGGCCTGCACGGACGCCTGTGGGACCCCGACGACCCTGAAGCTGCCGGCAAGGCCTGATGGCCGCGATCGCGCCGGTCCGCCTTGCGTCAGCCGTCATTCGTCTGCGCGCTTCGCGACGGGGGCGCGGCCACCCCTGCGCTACCCGGCGCTGAGCCGGTTGACCTGAACCTCGGCAGCCATTCGCCGCAACACGGGCCAAACCGCGAACGGAGCGAGCGCGAGCAGCAGCGCGGCTTCCCACGTCCCGGTCCCCGGGAAGACCTGCTCGGCATGAAAGCCGCGCGGCCCGACGGCGACGCATCTCTCGCCTGGAGGCGCCAGCCGCGTCTGACCGTGGATCACCGTCCCCTCGGGTGATCCCCCGATCCATTCCGTGGTGC
>JAXDFS010000353.1:0-8663 GCA_034665465.1 Solirubrobacteraceae bacterium | reverse complement strand
GCCCGAGACCGACTTCTCGGCGAGGATCTTCTCCTCGGGCTCGGTCAGCAGGTGGGGGCGGTAGCGGCGCGCGGAGCGCAGGAAGTGGCGCGCGGTGTCCAGGCCGTCGGCGGCGAGCAGCTCCTCGGCGCGATCGTCCTCCAGGGCGGCCCACTCGAGCTCGAAGAACAGCAGCCTGGTCTCGATCTGCGTGCTCTTCTCCTGCACGCGCTGCAGCAGGGCGCCCAGGGCGGGGTCGGCGGTGTCGATGCTGAAGCGCAGCATCGCGTAGTTGCCGGCCCGCGAGGCGAGCTCGGAGATCTCCTGCAGCTCGGCCACGGCCGCCGCGAAGTCGGGCGGCGCGAGCTCGCCGAGGCGGCCGGCGTAGGTGTCGGCGAAGGCCTGCGCGCGCTGCGTCGCCTCCGCGAGGAGGCGGTCGGCGCCGGCGTCGTCCTCGCCATGGACGAGCGGTGAGAGATCCCAGGAAACGTCTTGCACGGTCATGCCCCAAGACTAATTCACGCAACATGCGGGATCTCGTGCGGATCGGCTCTTGCGCCGATTCCGGGCCTCGATGTACCTTCGCATTGCGACGCGGGACTGGAGCCGCAAAGAGCGAGGCCACCGAGGTGTGAGGCCGCGCCACCCAGACGCCAGGGCGCCTCCTCGGAGCGCGACCCGGTCGAGGGTTCCTCAAGCGGCCCGGAACCGCGTCGCGTTTGTTAAGCGCGGGGTGAAGCTTGCTGCGACAGCGTTTCGCAGCCCGCGCTCATGGGGAGCCGCACACGCGTGTCAACCTCTCCAGCAATGACCTCTCGCTCCTCGTCGTCCCACTCGGGGCGCGGCATCGACCTGACGACGTTGCTGATCACGGCGGTCGCCTCGGCCGCCGCGGCCTACGCCACGTCGAAGATCTGGGCGCCCGGGACGCTCGCGTCGGCGGCCTTCACCCCGGTGATCGTCGCGATCCTCAAGGAGATGCTCGACCGCCCGGCGCGGGTGGTGACCCAGGTGGTCCCCGTGCGCGGCGTCGTGCGCAGCGCGCCGCCCCCGTCGTCGGAGCCCGTCGAGCACGACCCCACGCTCGTCGCGCCACCGCAGCCCGAGCCCGATCTCGAGCGCGTCGCCCAGCAGGGCGAGATCTCCTACCACTCGTCTGGTCCGAGCGCGAGCGCCCGGCGCTGGCGCCTGGCGATCGTCACGGGGCTGCTCGGCTTCGTCGTCGCGGCCGTCCTGTTCACCGTGCCCGAGCTCGTCACCGGCAGGGCCGTCGTGGGCGGCGGGGGCACGACGTACTTCGGTCAGCAGAAGCAATCGCCCGCGCGGCCGTCGCAGACGACGACCGTCCCCGGGCGGACGGTGACCGTCTCGCCGCCGGCAACCGTCACGGTCCCCGCGCCGCAGGCCGCGCCCCCGGCGCCGGTCGTGACCGTCCCGCCCGCCGCGACCACCCCGGCTCCGGGCACGACGACCCCCGCGCCGGCGCCGTCGCTGACCCCGCCGCCGCCCGTCCAGCCGTAGAAGGCGATGGGCTAGACTGGGTGGCGCACCGACACGGGGACGACATGGCTTCGACGTGGTCGACTTCGTGACGGTGGTTGCGAGCCGAGGTGTCAGGAGGCCTCGTAAAACACCTGACAAAACCATACGTGCGGACTCTCACGAGTACGCCCTCGCTATCTAGCTCAAACTAGGTGAGTGAGGTTCTGGCCCCCGCCTGCCGACCGTGGGGATCGCCGGAATCAGATGTCGGCTCATCCGGGGAGGTCCGCTCCCGCCGAACCGGAAAAATTTCAGGGAGCTGGTCCTGAGGAACCCCGCCGGCGAGGCGACCTCGGGATGAGATCAGAGCGCCGGATACGCTCGTAGACGTCACCGTCACGCGATCGCGGACGCGGGTTCGATTCCCGCCGTCTCCACCTCAGGGCGAGCCCCGCAGCAGGCCCCGACGGCCCGTTGCGGGGCTTTCCTGCTTGTATCCCAGGATGGACCAGCGCCCAGACGCGGCCGCCGGCGACGACGAGCCGGTGACGCTGCAGGATCGCTTGGAGGACGCCGGCGAGGACGCCGCGGACGAGATCGGCTCGCCGTGGGTGCCGGAGCCCACGATCGCCGACCCCGCAGCGCTCCTGCACCACCTTCATCTCAGCGGGCACTTTCACCGTGACAGCCGGCTCGGGCGCCTGTACCACCCCGGGATGGTCTCCCTGCGCGAGGACGTGCCCACCGACAGCCTGCACGTCTCGGTCGACGACAACCGGGTGACGGCGCACATCGACGAGGTCTCGCCGCTGGCTGTCGGTGCAGAGGGCTCGCGCTATTCGGCCCAGCGGACGCTCGCGCACAACCTCTCGGGCATGACGCGCGATCTCGTGCTCATGCTGCGCGGGCGCGCGGGCGACCATCGCTGCGAGCTCGACTGCGAGTGGGTCGCGGACCCGGCGAACGCCGAGGCCCCCGAGCCGGGCCTGCTCGATCCCGCGACCTCGGCCTGGAGCGTGCAGCTCGAGACGCGCGTGACGGGGTCGCTGGACCCCCAGCGGCTGCGCACCGCGCTGGAGGCCGCCGTCGGGCGCCGGACGCTGGCGCCCGAGGCACTGGAGGTCGTCGAGTGCGACGACGACGCGGCCCTGGGTGCCGCGCGGGCGCGGCTGCACAGCGCCGGCGTCCCGCTCTCGAGCTTCCCGCCGCTGCGCGCCTGCCTGGCCCGCCATCCCGAGGGCGACGTCCTCATGCTCAACCTCAACCATGCCGCCGCCGACGTCTTCGGGGCGCTGCACGTCGTCAACCGCATCGCCGCGGCGTACGCGAACCCGCAGGACCCGGGGCGCCCCCTCGACTTCCTCGCCGCCCGCGAGTTGCCGGTCCGGCCCGCTTCGCATGCCGCGCCCGTGGTCGTGCGCTCCCACCGGGCGACGATGGCGCGACTGCGCGACAGGCTCGCCCCTTTCACGCGCGTCGCGGCCGACGGCGCCGTCGACGACCCCGGCTACGGCTTTCACCTCGTCGGGCTCACCGCCGAGGAGACCCGCCACCTGATCGACCCACGGCGCTCCGCCGCGCACGGCGAGGTCTTCCTGGCCGCGCTGCACCTGGCGGTCGGCGACTGGAACCGGCGTCACGGGATGCCCGACCGGCGCATCGGCGTGCTCGTGCCGGCCGACCTGCGCCCCGACGAGTGGCCCGCGCAGACCATCGGCAACTTCTCGGTGAACACGCGCATCTCGACGGGTCGGCGCAGCCGCGGCGGCCCGGCCGCGGTGCTCAAGGCGATCGCCACGCAGGCGGCCCGCAGCAGGCGCACCCGTACCGGGATCGCCCTCATCGCGGCGCTGGAGCGAGCGGGGATGCTCGCGCTCTGGGCCAAGCAGTCGCGGGTCGTGCTCGCGCCGCTGACTGCCAACGCCCAGGTCGACTCGGCCATGCTCTGCGTCGTCGACTCGGCAGGCGTCGTCCCGCAGTTCGGGCCCGACGCGGGCCCCGTATCGGAGTTGTCGTTCACCACGCCGTCGAGGGCGCCGCTGTGTCTCTGCATCGGGGTCACCACTGTCGAGGGGCGCCTGCAGCTCGCGTTGCGCTACCCCTACCGCCTGTTCGATCGAGCAGGAGTGAGCGCCTTCTCGGACTGTTATCTCGCCCATGTGCGCCGGGTCGCCGGAGCCCTGTCTTGAGCACGCCTCCCGCGCGGCCCTCGATCCCGCCCGAACAGGTGGTGACGTATCGCGCTCGGACGATCGTGATCGTGCTCGGGGTCGTGCTCGCCGCCGGGATCGCGCTCGAGTTCGTGCTGCTGACGCAGAAGGGCCTGACGCTCATCGCGGTCGCGCTCTTCCTCGCGCTCGCGCTCAACCCGGCCGTCGAGTTCTTCCAGCGTCGCGGGATGGGCCGCGGGCTCGCCGTCGCCGCGGTCTACGGCCTCGTGCTGGTCTTCTTCGCGCTGCTCGCGGTCGTGTTCATCCCGCCGCTCGTCACGCAGATCTCGCACTTCATCGACGCGCTTCCCGGCATCGTGCAGGACCTCACGAAGGGCAGGGGCCCGCTCGGCTTCCTGGAGCGCAAGTACCACGTCGTCGAAGCGGTTCGCAAGGCGACCACGCAGGGATCCAGCGGCCTGCCGGGCGTGGCGCTGCCGGCGCTCGGGTTCGTCGAGGGCGTCGCCACCACCCTGGGCGGGGTCGTGATCATCGCGTTCCTCACGCTCTTCATGCTGCTCGAGGGTCCCGCCTGGCGCAAGCGCACCGCCGCCCTCGTCCCCGAGCGCCATCGCCCGGCGGCCGAGCGGATCGGCGCCGGTGTCTACCGATCGGTCGGCGGCTTCGTCACCGGCAACCTGCTCGCGAGCTTCCTCGCCGGAGCAGTCGCGACGGTCGTGCTCCTGATCGTGGGCGTGCCGTATGCCTTTCCGCTCGGGCTGTTCACGGCGATCATCGAGGTGATCCCGTACATCGGTCCCGCGGTGGTCACCCTGCTGCTCAGCCTCGTCGCCCTGACCGTGAGCGCGCTGGCGGCGGGCCTCGTGTTCGGCCTGATGCTCGTCTACCACATGGTCGAGGGCCACACGCTGCGCCCGCTCATCTACGGGCGCGCGCTGAACCTGTCCGCGCTCGCCGTGCTCGTGGCGATCATCCTGGGCAGCGAGATCGCCGGCATCCTCGGTGCGCTCGCGGCGATTCCCGTCGCCGGATCGATCCAGGTGATCCTGGCCGAGATCATGGACCGGCGCGGGATCGGCGAGGAGCCGGGCCCCGACCCGCCGGTCGCGGCGCCCGAGGGCACGTAGTCCTGCGCATGGCCGCCGGGCGACGGCCGTGGGACCCGGCGCAACGCGCGCCGTACCCGTCGAGCGGGGCGTGGCTCACCGGCCCGGACGCGGGCGAGGCGACCGTCTCGGGCCCGCTGGAGGGCCTGCGCGTCTGCGTCAAGGACGTCATCGACGTTCGCGGCCTGCCGACGACCGCCGGGACCTCGGGCTGGTCGCGCCGGCCCGCCGGCGACGCTGCCACCGTGGCCGCGCTGCGGGCGGCGGGGGCGCAGATCGCCGGCAAGGGGCACACGGTCGAGTTCGCGATGGGCATCGACGGCCTGAACCCCCACCTCGCGCCGTGCCTGAACCCGTGGGACCCGGAGCGCGTCTGCGGTGGGTCGTCCTCCGGCCCCGCGGCCGCCGTGGCCGCGGGGGAGGCGGACATCGGCCTCGGCACCGACACCGCAGGGTCCCTGCGCGTGCCCGCCGGCTGCTGCGGGCTGTTCACGCTGCGCCCGACGCACGGGCTGCTCGCGATGGACGGGGTGCTCGCGCTCGCGCCCTCGCTGGACGTCTGCGGCCCGCTCACGCGCGACGCGCACACGCTCGCGCTCGCGATGACGGCGCTCGCCGGCTGGCAGAGCCCGCCGGCCGGCGCCGGCGTGCCCGCTCGCGCCGGGCTGTTCGCGGCCGGCGGCGCAGAGGACATGGTCGCCGCGCGCCTCGCCGAGCGCGGCACGCGCATCGTCGCCGTCGATCTCCCCGACTTCGCGCGAGCGCGTGACGTCCAGCGCGTGATCCAGAACGCCGAGGCCGCGCGCGTGCACGACGCGGGCTTCGGCGGCCCGGCGCCCCGCTACAGCGAGGCGGTGCGCCGGCGCCTGGCCGACGGCCGCGCGATCGGGGCGGCGCAGCTGGCGGCGGCCCGCGCCGAGGCGGCCGCGTACGTCGCCCAGATCTGGGAGCTCTTCGAGCGCGAGCGCCTCGACGTCGTGCTGCTGGCGACGACGCCGTTCGTCGCGCCGCGCCGCGATGCGGTCACCGTCGCGGGCCTGCCGTTGCGCGAGGCGATGCTGCGCCACGTCGCGTCGCTGAGCCTGCTGGGCGCGCCGATCCTCGGCGTGCCGGCTGCGGTCGAGGACGGCCTGCCGCTCGGCGTCCAGATCATCGGCCGGCCGGGCGCCGACCGCGAGCTCGTCGCCCTAGCCGCCCACCTCTGAGCCGGCCTTCGCCCTGGCCCACTCCTTCTTGTGCACGCGCTTGGCGGCCTGGTAGTCCGCCAGCGCCTGGGGTGAGTCGACGTCGCCGAGCGTCGGATGCCACGGCACGAGCTCGCGGGCGGCCTCGACGCCGAAGCGCTTGGCCAGGACGCCGCCGATCGCCTTGATCTTCATCTCGCCGAAGCCGGGCAGGGCCGCGATGTTCGCGCGCAGCTGCCCGGCGTCGGCGGCGTCGGTCCAGACGCGCGCCGCGTCGCCGTCGTAGCGCTCGCAGATGTGGACGGCGAGATCGTGGACGCGCTGGGCCATCGCCCCCGGGAAGCGGTGGATCGCCGGGCGCTCGCGGAACAGGGGCTCGAGGTCGGCGGCCGCGATCACTTCTGGGTCGAGCGAGCCGAGGCGCTCGCGCAGCGCCAGCGGGCCGGCGAAGGCCTTCTGCACGGTGACCTGCTGGTCGAGGACGAAGCCGACGAGCAGCGCCATCGGGTCGGTGGCGATCAGCGCGTTGGCCTCGTCGGAGGCGGTGAAATGAAGCTGTTCGGGCATCAGCTGCGGATCGTAGCCGCGGCGCACCCGGCGGCGTAGGATCTGGCGCATGCGGGAGCTTCTGGTCGCGACGAAGAAGGGTCTGTTCGTGTTGCAGGGCGAGCCCGGCGAGGAGTTCGAGCTGACCGCTCGCGCCTTCGCCGGCGAGCCGGTCGAGTACGCGATGCGCGATCCGAGCACCGGTCGTCTCGTCGCGTCGGTCACCTCGGCGTGGCACGGCCCCAAGATCTGGACCACCGACGACGCCGCGGGCGAGTGGGAGCAGGCCGAGGGCCTGACCCTGCCCGAGGGCGGCGACAAGGCGCTCGAGCGCATCTGGGTCATCGTCGCCGGCGAGGGCGACGCGCCGCTGTATGCGGGCGGCGATCCCGGCGTGCTGTTCGAGAGCCGCGACGGCGGCGCGAGCTGGACCCTCAACGAGGCGCTCTGGGAGGAACAGGCCAGGAGCAGGTGGCAGCCGGGCGGCGGCGGGCTGTGCGTGCACTCGATCGTCCCGTGGCCCGGCGAGCCCGACCGGCTGGCCATCGGCGTGTCGGCCGCGGGGGTGTGGCTCACCGAGGACGGCGGCGCGTCGTGGCGGCGCGGAAACAAGGGTCTCAGCGCGCGCTACATGCCCGAGGACGCGCGCGAGGGCACCAACGACCTGTGCGTGCACCACCTCGAGCGGGCGCCCGGGCAGCCAGATCGCATCTTCATGCAGTTCCACGGCGGGGTGTACCGCTCCGACGACGCCGGCGAGACCTGGATCGACATCGCGGCGGGCCTGCCGTCGGACTTCGGCTTCCCGCTGGCCGTCGATCCGGCCGATCCCGACAGCGCATACGTCATCCCACTGAAGGCCGACACCGACCGCGTCACCCCCGACGGGCGCGTGCGCGTCTACGAGACGCGCGACGCCGGCGACACGTGGATGCCGCGCGGCGACGGCCTCCCGCAGCACAACGCCTACCTCACGGTCCTGCGCCAGGCATTCGGCAGCGCCGGCGAGGGCTCGGCGCTCGAGCTGTACTTCGGCGCGACCTCGGGCGACGTCTTCGGCTCCGGCGACGCGGGCGCGACCTGGTCCACCGTCGCCGGGAGCCTGCCGCCCGTCAGCGGCGTCACCGCGGTTGGCTGACGACGCGCTGATCGCCGTGACCGGCGCCAGCGGCGCCGTCGGCGGGCGCGTCGCAGCCCGCCTCGCCGCGGCCGGGATCCCTCAGCGCCTCGTGGTCCGCGACGCGCGCCGGGCGCCGAAGCTCGCCGGCGCGCGTGTCCGCGCCGCCGCGGACTACGCCGATTTCGAGGGGATGCGCGACGCGCTCGATGGCGCCGCGTCGCTCCTGCTGGTCCCGGCCGCCGAGCACCCGCATCGCGTCATCCAGCACACGACCGCTGTCGACGCCGCCGTCGCCGCCGGCGTCGGGCGGATCGTCTACCTGTCGTTCCTGCGGGCCGCGCCGGACGCGACCTTCACGCTCGCCCGCGACCACTGGGCCACCGAGGAGCACATCCGCGCGCGCGGCGTGGCGTTCACGTTCCTGCGCATGAGCCTGTACATGGACTTCATCCCGTCGATGGTCGGGCCCGACGGCGTGATCCGGGGCCCGGCAGGCGACGGGCGCGTCGCGGCGATCCTGCGCGACGACGTGGCGGCAGCGGCCGCCGCGGTCTTGACGTCCGCCGGCCACGACGGCGCGACCTATGACCTGACGGGCCGCGAGGCGTTCTCGCTCGCCGAGGCGGCGGCTGCCATGTCGCGACTCACCGGCAACGCGGTGCGCTTCGAGCACGAGACCGACGAGGAGGCCTACGCGTCGCGCGCGTCCTACGGTGCGCCGGACTGGGAGGTCCGCGGCTGGGTCAGCACCTACCAGGCGATCCGCGACGGCAGCTTCGATGTCGTCAGCACCGCGGTTGCCGAGCTCACCGGCGCGCAGCCGCGCACGCTGGCCGAGTACCTCGCCGCAGTGTGACCGACGGCACACTTGCGCACCGGCGGATGCGCCGTAGTCTGAGCTTCGGGTCTGGCCAACGCGACGAGGTGCACACCAGATGGCAGCCTGGACGCGGCTCATCATCCGCAATCGCAAGAAGGTCCTCGGCCTGTGGCTCGTGCTGTTCCTCGTCGGCGGCTACGCGGCGGCGAACGTCGGCGACCTGCTCAGCAATCGCTTCAGCGTGCCCGGCTCCGA
>JAXDFS010000352.1:0-11992 GCA_034665465.1 Solirubrobacteraceae bacterium | reverse complement strand
GTCGAGGCGCTCGCGCGCGGCGGCGATCTCCTCGCGCGCGAGTCGCGCCTGATCCTCGGCCTGCGCTCGCGCCTGCTCGAGGAACGCGACGCGATCGCCGAGCTCGCGCGTCTGGCGCTCGCCGCCGCGCACCGCCGCGTCGGTCTGCACGCGCAGCCGGGCGAGCTCGTCGCGTGCCTCGCGGGCCGAGAGCTCGGCGGCGCCACGCGCCGTGCGCTCGCTCGCGAGGCGGGCCTCGAGCGCGGCCATCGCCTGGCGGCGCTCCTCGGCGGCGCGCTCGGCGTCCTCGCGCCGGCGGCGCTCCTCGCGCAGGACGGCGGAGTCGCTGCCGCGCGACGGGACCGGCGCGGGCGGCGGGGCGGGCGCGGGCTTCTCGGGCTTGGCGGCGCGGCGGGCGGCCTCCTTCGGGCGCGGGAGGTCGATGATCGCGCCCGTCGTCTCCAGCGCGAAGGCCACGCGCCCGTCGCGCAGCAGCGCGGCCGGCGCCGAGAAGGCGGCGCGCCACTGCGGCGGGTCGGGCCCCGCCAGCGGCGATGCGTCGTCGGGCCCGGGCAGCGGCGCGACCCGGCGCGTGCGCCGGCCGTCGTCGAGGATCAGGATCGGGGGCGCGAGCCGCTCGCGCGAGTCGGCGCGCCAGCGTCCGGCGAGTCGCAGCAGCACGGTCTCCGGGCCTGCCGCGATGCGCTCGAAGCGCTCGACCTCGAATTCCGGACGCCCGCTCACGACCGCGAGGATTCCAGGTCGGCGAGCGCTTGGAGCGCCGATGCGAGCAGGTCGGCCGGCGGCTGCTGCGCATCGAGCACGCGAATGCGCTGCGGCTCGCGCTCGGCGAGCTCGTCGTAGGCGGCGGCGATCGTGGCGAAGAAGCCCTCGTTCTCGCGTTCCAGGCGGTCGGGAAACGCGTCGCGGCCCTGCTGGCGCGCCCGGGCCGCGACGGGGTCGATGCGCAGCAGCAGCGTCCGATCGGCCTGCAGCCCGGCGGTCGCGAAGGCGTTCAGCGTCGCGATCTCGTCGATGCCCAGGCCGCGCCCGGCGCCCTGGTAGGCAAGCGACGAGTCCACGAAGCGGTCGAGCAGCACCCACGCGCCCTCCTGCAGCCAGGGCCGCAGGCGCTCGTCGACGAGCTGCGCCCGCGCCGCCGCGTACAGCAGCGCCTCGGCGCGCGGATCGCAGCGCAGAGCGGGGTCCTTGACGAGGTCGCGGATGCGCTCGGAGAGCTCCACGCCACCGGGCTCGCGCAGCAGGCGCACGGGCCGGCGGTCCTGGAGCGCCTCCTGCAGCCCGAGCGCGAGCGTCGTCTTGCCGGCGCCGTCGATTCCCTCGATCGTGATGAGCCGGCCGCGCATGAGGGCGACGGTACCGTTCGCGGGCGATGCTGCCGCACACCGAACGCCACCCCCACGCCCGCGCCGTGCTCGGGGCCGCGCTGGCGCCGGGCGGCGCTCCGAGCCACGCCTATCTCTTCTGCGGCCCGGCGGGTAGCGGCAAGCGCACGGTTGCGCGCGCCTTCGCCACGGCGCTGCTGACCGAGGGCGCGCCCGACCCCGACGGCGCGGCCGTCCGCATCGCGCACGGCGCGCACCCCGACCTCACCTGGGTCGCGCCCGCGAGCGCGGCCGGGATCCTCGTCGGCGACGTCGACCAGGCGGTCGTCGCCGGGGCCGCGCGCACGCCGTTCGAGGCCCAGCGGCGCGTCTTCGTCATCGAGGATGCCGACGAGCTCAACGACCAGGCCGCCAACCGGATGCTCAAGACGCTCGAGGAGCCGCCGTCGTTCGCGCACCTCATCCTGCTGACTAGCCGCCCCGGCGAAGTGCTGCCGACCATCGCCAGCCGCTGTCAGGCCGTGCGCTTCGACGCCCCGTCGGCCGAGCAGATCGCCGCGCGCCTGGAGGGCCAGGGCGTCGCACCGGACACCGCGCTGGCCTGCGCTCGGCTCGGGCTCGGCGACGCCCGGCGCGCGCTCGCCCTCGCGCTCGGTGAGGGACCCGCGATCCGCGCGGGCGCCGAGGCGGTTGCCCGCGGCGCGCTGCGCGGCGAGATCGCGGCGCGGCCGTGGAGCGCGCTGCTCGCGCAGGCGCGCACCGCTGGGGCGCGGGCTGGCGAGGAGGTCGAGGCGGCGCTGGACTCCGAGCTGCAGTACGCGATCAGCAAGGACCACGGGCGCCTGCGGCGCGAGGCCGCCGAGCGCGGCAAGCGCGCCGCGCGGCGCGCGCAGACGGCGGCCCTGGATCGCGGGCTGGCGCTCGTCGGGCTGTGGCTGCGCGACGTCGCGTGCGTGCTCGACGGCGCGGCCGAACTGGTCCACAACAGCGACCGCGCCGAGCTCCTGGCGCAGGATGCGGCGCTCGGCGTGCAGACGCCGGCGCTGCGCGAGGCGCAGGGCCTGGTCGAGCGGACGCGGGCGTCGTTCGAGCTCAATCCCAACGAGGAGCTCGCGCTCGACGCGCTCGGCTCGCGGCTGGCGCGCTCGCTGGCCGGCTGAGCGCCCGCGGGTCAGGGGGGGCCGTGGCAGGTAGCGTGACCTCGATGCGCGCGCCGCGGGCACTGGTCGCGCCGGATTCCTTCAAGGGCACGTTCGCTGCGGCGACGGTGGCGGAAGCGCTCGCGCGCGGTCTCGAGGCGGCCGGCTGGGAGGCCGACCGCTGCCCCGTCGCGGACGGCGGCGAGGGCACGCTCGCGCTGCTCGTCTCGGCGTTGGGCGGGTGGCTTCAGACGGTGAGCGCGACCGACCCGCTGGGGCGCCCGGTGGAGTGCGAGCTGGGCTGGGCGGGCGACGCCGGGGGGACCGCCATCGTCGAGGTGGCTCAGGCGTCCGGGCTCGGGCTCGTCTCTGTGGAGGAGCGCGATCCGTGGCGCGCGTCCACGCGCGGCACGGGCGAGCTGATCGCCCGCGCGGTGCATGGCGGCGCGCGCGAGATTCTCGTGGCGGGGGGCGGGAGCGCCACGACGGATGGCGGCCGGGGCGCCGTCGAGGCGATCCGCGCGGCCGGCGGCCTGGGCGCGGCTCGGCTCGTCGTGCTGTGCGACGTGCAGACCGCCTTCGAGGACGCGCCGCGCGTGTTCGGCCCGCAGAAGGGGGCCGACGAGGCGATGGTCGCGCGGCTGCAGGAGCGCTTGGACGCGTATGCCGGCGAGCTGCCGCGCGATCCCCGCGGCGTGCCGGGCACCGGCGTCGCGGGAGGGCTGTCGGGCGGGCTGTGGGCGGCCTTCGGAGCCGAGCTGCGCCCGGGCGCTTCGGCCGTGTTCGACGCGCTCGGCGTGGACGCGCGCATGAGCGAGGCCGGGCTCGTCGTGGCCGGGGAGGGCTGCCTCGACGAGCAGAGCTTCGGGGGCAAGGTCGTGGGGGAGCTTGCCCGGCGGGCCGCGGCCGCGGGCGTGCCGATCCACGTGGTGGCGGGCTCGACGACGCTCGATGAGGCGCAGTGGGCGCGGGCGGGGCTGGCGCGCGTCTGGGTGGCCTCGACGCTCGAGGAGATCGAGGCGGCCGGGCGCTCGCTCGGGGGTCTGGTTGGCGGGTGAGCTCTCTTCGCGCGCCGCCCCGGCCTACTGGAACGTCTGGGAGCGCATCGCCTGCCCGGTGCCGGCGGAGTGTGCCGCCGATGCCGACGGAAAGCCGTCGGCCCTCGGCTTCGGCTTGTGATCGCCCCAGCGCGACGAGTAGATGTTCGATGCGAACACCTACGCGTCAACCCGGCGCCGCCCGGCGCCGACGCGGCACACGAGCCCGCCCTTCATCGATGCAGTTGCGTGACCACAACGTACGCACGATGAACGTGCCGAGCCGGGCCGAGCCGGCGGCCTAAGAAGGCCTCACGTGACCCACCGACACGCCGTAGCGCTCCGCCAGCCGCGCCGCGATCAGCGACCGGTGGCAGGCCTCGGGGTCGGCCTCCACGCACAGCAGCGCCGCCGCGCCCTCGTCCGGCAGCTCGGCGACCAGCGCGCCGAGGTCGGCGCGGTCGAGGATCTCGTGGACGTAGCCCTCGACGTAGGCCGGGTCAAGGACCTCGCGCGAGCGCTTGCCCACGCCGAGCCGGTCGTCGGCGGCGTACTGGAGCCGGCGCAGCTCAGTCGTCGGCGCGAGGTCGCGGTGGTGGCTGTAGGCGATGCCGGCGCCGGCGAGCGCGGCCTGCAGCCGCCGCGCGTTGGCCCATGCGTAGCGGCTCCCGCGAACTCCCCGGCGCTGGCGGACGTCGATCAGCAGCCTCACGTCCGCCGAGCGCAGCGCGTCGAGGAACGCCGGGAGGTCGAACTCATAGACGCCGATCGTGATGACGGATGGCATCGCCGGCCCGCCCGCCTATGTCAGCGCCGACAGCGCGAGCGCGACGGCGAAGCCGAGGGTCGTGACGAGCCCGGCCGCGCGCCCGGCGTCCTCGCGCGCGTCGGGGATCATCGAGTCGATCAGCATCACGAGCAGCGCGCCGGCGGCGAAGCCGTCGATCGCCGCGCGCAGCTCGTCGGGCGCGGAGGACGCGATCGCCCAGCCGAGGACCGTCGCCGCCGTGCAGATCAGCGCCACCGCGGCCCACAGCCGCAGGATCGCGCCGCGACTCGTCCCGGCCTTGAGCATCTCCGACGCCGAGCCGGTCGCCTCCGGCAGGTTGGAGATGAAGATCGCGACCAGCAGGCCCAGCCCGACGCCCTCGCCGCTCGCGATGCCGATGCCGAGCACGAGCTGCTCGGGGATCCCGTCGAGAAACGCCCCGAGCGCGAGCGCGGTCCCGGCGCCGCTGGAGGGCCGGCGCTCGACGACGCCGTCGAGCAGGAAGTAGGTCAGGGCTCCCGCGGCCAGGCCGGCGGCCGTCCAGCCCAGACCGCCGAGCCGCAGGCCCTCGTCGGCGAGCTCGAACGTCACGGCGCTGATCAGCGCGCCCGCGCCGAAGGCGAGCACGACGCCGATCTGGCGCGGCGACCACTGGCGCGCGAACGCGACCAGCGCCCCGACCACGAGCGATCCGGCCGCGAGGCCCCCGAGGCCGATCGCCTTGAGCATGCGCGCGTTGTCCCCGCGCAACGATCCTTGCACTCCGTCCGGTGCACTCAGCACCCTTTCCGGCGTGTAGGTCGCACTCCTGAGAGCAACCCCGGCGACCGGTTCTAGGCTTGAGAGATGCTCCTCGACGAGCGCATCGACGCCATCGGCCGGCACCCCTTCCGGGCCAGGTTCCACCTGCGCGGGCGCGAGCGCGCGCTCGTCCAGCTGCGCGGGATGAGCGCCAACCGGGCCCACGCCGCGGAGCTGTTCGCGGCCCGCGTCGCGCCGGCGCAACCGCGCAAGGACGGAAGCCAGACGCCCTACCGCGGCCACCCCGTCTTCGTCGCCCAGCACGCGACCGCGACGTGCTGTCGCACGTGCCTCGAGCGCTTCCACGAGATTCCCAAGGGCCGCGACCTCGACGAGGGCGAGCAGGACTACGCCGTGGACGTCATCTGCCGCTGGATCGAGCGCGAGCTAGCATGGCCCCGCACGCCGACGTAGCTCAGCTGGTAGAGCACTTCACTCGTAATGAAGGGGTCAGCGGTTCGAATCCGCTCGTCGGCTCTGGCAAAGGCCCTGCATATGCGGGGCTTTGTTCTTCTCGGGGTCGGGCTGGAGATCGGATGCCGACCCATCCGCCAACATTTCCGCCAACACCGGTGCGGACACGAGGCGGAGTCGCCGTCGCGGGAACCTAGAGCGTGGCATCGAGCCCGGGGAAGGCAACCCGACGGGTGGGCGAGATGCAGCCCTCCGCATTCTGTCGCCGTGAAGCGCTCCTCGCACACGAGGAAGCCCCGAGCCAGACGAGGGAAACGATCTCACGAGGGTTCACGACTCCATGAGAGCAAATCGCGCAGCGGCACCTCGCTAATGGACGGTCCGGGACTCTGCGCCCGATACCTTCCAGTGGGAGGTCAGTCCGGGAGTGGGCTCCGATCGTCGTCAGGCGCACGGGCGCCAGTACAGTGGCCGCCTGCCTGCGGATCCGGTCACCATCTCGCGCCGCGTCCGCCCCTTGCGGCTCGCCTTCCTCGCCGACGCCCGCGATCACGCGATGTTCCTGCGGGTGATGCGCCTATGTGCGTGCCGCTGGGGCGGGCGGTACAACGCGATCGTCCCGGTGTTCGCGAGGCGGCCAAGCTGGCAGCGGGACGCGGTGTACCGCAGACACAGCGCCAAGGACGTCGCGCGCGGCCAACTGGAGTCGTTCGAGCCGGACCTCATCGTCGAGTGCCGTGAGGGTCTCGCGGAGCGGCTCGGGGTACCGGACAGGCTCGTCGTCGGTATCGACGAGGCCGACCGGGAGACCGAGGGCCGATCGGTGACTTACGGCATCGGCGTGTTCAGCGTGTTCCGGCAATTCTTCGAGCGCGAGTTTCAGTTTGTGCGCCGGTTCCAGGCCGGCGCAGTCGTCCCGCACCCGGCCCGGAACGCGGACGTACTGCTCGTGGCGAGCGTGTTCGGCACGTTCCCGGAGGAGACGGAGAGGCAGTTCTACGAGCGCGCGTATATCGACACGTTCGATGCGGTGGCCGTCGAGATCACGCCCGAGGCGTTCGCCGATGTCCTCCTGCGCACGCCCCCGCGATACACACCGCTCCGAGCCGCTGCGCGGGGCCTGGAGATCCTCCCGGGCGCACATCACCCGGATCTCCTGTTCGCGCTCGACCCGTCGGACCCGCTCGACCTCGTCGAGTTCTGGAACCTACGCGCGCTCGGCTTGCGCGTGCTGCCGGTGCCGGTGGATTGGATGGAGCCGTGGGCGGACGCGTATGTGTCGACGCGCAGCGTCGAGCTGGCGGACAGCGCCTGGTGGGACTCGCCGAACGTGATCGGCTCGCTTAGGCTCGCCGACGAGCACCGGGAGCGGTTGATGACGGCTCTCCGTGAGCGTGCCGGGGAGGAGATCGAGCTCACGCGGGGCTTCTTCCCGCCCCTCTGGGATGCGCGAGGTCTCTACTTGAACCACTTCTCACGCGCCGAGGTGACCTGGCAGACGAGCGACATCGAGGTCACCGCCGGCGACGAGCGCGTCCAGTTCGAGTGTGAAGGTCCGGAGTTCGCCGGTGACGGAATGAGCTTCGGGCCGTCCTGGGCTTGCGTCGTGAACCTGCGCGCCCGCCTCGGCGGCGGCATCGCCGAGGTGTTCCCTCCGGCAACCGGTGACATAACCCGCGATCTCGACGCGCTCGGCAGCCGACCGATCACCACCAGCACCGAGGGGATCGTCATCCGCGGCGACGGCTCACGCGATCTCCAGTTCTGGCGGCTCCCGAACGGCGAGGCCGCGTTCCGCGCCTGGTTCCGCGAGCAAGGCGTCGACGCCCAGGTATCCGGAGCGGGGCGCACATCGCTCGAGGTCCTGCGTGCCGTCGGAGGGACGACCCAGGGGTCGATCCTCGCGAGCGCCGAGCTCGTGCGCCTTCTTGGCAGAGCCGCGGAGGGGCTCGCCGAGAGCCCGCGCGTCGAGGGCGAAACAGTACGCCGGACCGGACGCGTGATCGGTCAGGACGATCTGGCCCGCGCTCTTGGCCGCGCCAATCCCGGCAACCCTCAGGCGGTGCGGCGCCACGCGAGACTGCTCACCTCGCTCGGGGTGATCCACCCGCACGTGCGCCTCGAGTGCACCCAGTGCGGCCAGCGCAATTGGATCTCGCCGGAAGATCTGGCGAGCGAGATCCGCTGCGAGCACTGCCTGCGCCTGTTCCCCTTCCCTGCCGACAAGCCGCCGGCGCGCGGGGATTGGGGCTACCGGCCGCGGGGCGCGTTCGCCGTGACGGGCTTCGCGCGAGGCGCATACACAGTCGCGCTCGCGTTGCACTTCTTCTCGGACTTCGGGTTCGTCTCCGGACGCCGAACCTGGACCGTCGGGATGGATCTCATCGACGGGGACGAGTCGCTGGAGATCGACTTTGGCGTGTTCTTGGCGCGGGACGACTGGCGCGAGGGCACGCGCGTGGCGGTGCTGTTGGGAGAGGCCAAGACGTTCGGGCGCTTCGAGCGAAAGGACATGCGTCGCGGCGCTCAGCTGCTCGACCGGTTCGACGACTCGATTTTCGTCATGGCCACCCTGCGCGACGCGCTCGACGATGACGAGCGCGATGCGATACGGCGCATGGTCCTCAAGCGCCGGACGCGGTCAGGCTGGCTGACCCGACGGGGCCGGATCGTCGTGCTGACGGCCAACGAGCTGGCCACCCGCGGCGGCGTCGGATTGCGGCACACGTGGACCGATCTCGGTGGCCGCCACGCAGACCTTGCTGCGAGTTTCCAGGGGTTGGACTCCGACCTCGGGCAGCTCAGCGAGGCCACGCTTCGGATGTATGCCGACCTCGCGTGGCCGGACCGCGACCGTGATTGAGCTGATCGCAAAGCCAATGGTCGCCGCCGCAGGCTGCTCCGAGAACGCGACCACGTCTCCTTCGACAAGAAGCGGCGACGAGGTCAACCGAGCTGTGGACTGCTGCTTGCGCGACAAGGAGCGCTCTCCGTCGAGCGCCAACCACGCGTTGGAGCAGCGCCCCGCGTATCGAGCATGTCCTGGCGACGACCCAGGCACCGGCTCCAAGATCGGACGGTCGGTCTCGCCGCAAGCGCCGACCGGAGTCGAAGGACGAACCGGCGGGCGCATAGCGTCTAGGGCCTTCAACCGCCGGCGGCTCGCGCGCGGGCTCCCCGCGGCGCCAGCTACCTCAAACGAAGACCGCTAGAGGCAGGATCTGAACCGCGGGCGCCGTAATAATCGGGTCGTACGTCTCTACACGCAGCGACTCATCGTCGACAGCACTACGGAGCAAGTCGCGCCCAACCTCGGGCTGAGCCGCGCCGAGGACGGTGCGGCGCAGTAGATTTATGTCGTCATCCTCGTCGAGCACGCGGGTGACCTTGCCTACGGCGCGGAATACCCCGGCGCGCAAGTGGGCGCGGGTGGCGTCGGTGAAGTACTCCGCTGACATCGTGAGCACCGCCTTCAAGTCTCCCGCCTCGATGACAGTGTCTCGCACCGGCGTCTCAGCGAGATCATCGCTCATTTGCGTGAGCATCTTCATGGCACCCTCCTGCTCCTCGCGCGCGGCAGCACTCTTGAGCAACTCCGCGCCGAGGGTGGCCTGCTGCTGCGCCGCCGACGCCTCCTCACGGAGCGTTTCGGCGCGCTTCTTGACCGCCGGATTGCCTGATCGTTCGGACTTGCGGGTGCGCTCGTCCAACTCTCTCGCGCGCGCCTCGAGGCCCGTCACCTCCAATCTGAGCGCGGACAGGTCCACCCCAGGTAGCTCTGAGGGATCACGAACGATCTCGAAGTAGGGTGCGGCTTGGCGAAAGAAGGCGAGAACGGGCTCGAGGGGATTGCCGATGAATTCGCCGGAGATCTCGACGATGTCGCTGGGCCGGACCGTCGTCAGGTCGGCCGCGCTACCGATCGTCTTGAGTAGCCCATCCGCGCGCAGCGCTGCGAGAAGGGAATTGAACAAAGATGCGGCGGTGTGTTGGCGAACAACCTTCACCTCTTCGGAGGTTTCCTCGCCGGCCTGGCCAGCCATTCTGCCGCTAGCCTCCAATCCGAACAGCGAGGCCAGCGGGGGCAAACGCACTTTGCCCGAAGCCTCACGTTCGCGGTTTGCACTGCGCTGGTCTCGGCGGGTGACGGTGTTCTCGAATTCCACGCCGTCGCGCAGCGCCGCCAGAAAGCTGACCATCATTGGAACGTCCAAGTAGATGGGGTAAACGACGGGTGTCATCGCCAGCTGTTCGGCGTCCTTTGCGGTACGGGCCATAGCGCGAGCTTATCCGCCGGTTTGACGGACGAGCCACAGTCGTTGACGCTGACAGCGTGAACGACGAGACCTCCGAGGTCCAGGCGCGCCAGTGCGTCGTGGGCGTCCCTCGGGACGCCGAGCAAACGCAGGCGCTGCTCGCGACGCGACCCGCCGGCTGGGAGTACCTGCTATTCGCTGGCCGGCTCGTGCAGGCCCAGCGTGCGCTGCGCTTGGGCTGGCGCAATCACGTGCTCGAACTGCCGCGCGGACCGTACCGCGCGCTCGCAGGCGATGAGGTCCCTAACTACCTCAGTGGTGAGTTCGGGCGTCTGGGCTGGATCATCGAACCTATGCAGCGGGTCCTCGCCGCGCAAGAGGACGCGTTCGGCAGGCCGGGGGAATCCGGTGAGCCGGACCTCATCGAGCACCTCGCCGACTGGATCGTCGGAATCTATCGGCAGCTCATGGATTGGGCAGCCGACATGCGGAATGTCGGCGTGCCCGAGGAGTTCGAGCCAGCGGTGAAGCTGTTCGCTCACGCGGGGGACGCCAGCATCGAGCAGATACGAGACTTCATCGACGCTAGTGCGCGGCGGCTCGACGAACTGGCGGTGCAACTCGCCAACCAACGCCCCGAAGAGCCGGCAGAGCCGATCACCGTTGAGCTCACCTTGACACTCACCGTCGACGATGCACTCAATGAGGAAGCGTTGGCGATGCTGGGGGACGCGGTCGCGCGGTTCGCGGCCCAGAATCCCTCCTCGGAGAACGTGGCCTGACCTCCGTGTGGGAAGAGGGAGATCCTGCTGAAGCTGGGGCCGGTCGGTGCTAGAGCCCGGCTCGGTCGCCGAGCGGACTGCTCCTCCTCGACGTTCGCAGCGCTACGCCCGTAGCAGTTCGATCAGTCGCTCGGGATCGACGCGCTGACCCCGCGCGAACTCGCCGAAGACGTGCGCGTACGTGTTCAATGTCAGCGTCGGCGCGTGCCCGAGCTCGGCGGCGAGCTCCACCGGAGAGAAGCCGGCCTGGATCAACAGGCTCGCGAACGAGTGGCGCAGGTCGTACGGCCGCGCGCCGTCGAGGCCGGCGGTCTCCGCGGCCGGGTCAAAGCGGCGCCGGCGCCAGTTGCGGTAGTCGGTCATCGTCCAGGCGGTGCCGTCGCGTCGCGGGAACAGCGGCCCGCCATCGCGGGCGCTGCTTGATCGCCAGGCCGCGAGGTCGTCGACGAGCGGAGCGAGCAGCCGTACGGTGCGAATCGCGCCGGTCTTCGTCCCCTTCGCCGCGCCGCCCTCACCGCTGCTGGCCTGCTCGACGAGCAGCGTGCGCGCCCCGACATGCTCCCACGCCAGCGCGGTCGCCTCGCCCGACCGCAGCCCGGCGTACGCCATCAGGCTCACGAGCGTCGCGCTCTCGAGGTCGTCGGAATCGAGCAGCGCGCGCCGCAGGCGCTCGACGCTCGCGGGCGGGAGCGGCCGGATCGCGCGGGCTCGCTTGGGCAGCGGCACGCGCACCGGCTGGACGGGGTTGCGGTCCAGTCGGCCGCGTAGCACGGCGTGGCGCATGATCCCGCTCAGGACCATCAGGATGCGGTGGCTCATCGCGGTGCCGACGCCGGCGTCGCGCAGTTCGCGCTGCAGCGCGACGACGCGCGCTGGGCTGATGTCGCGGATCGGCGTCTCGCCGAGGCGCGGCAGCAGATGGTGGTCGAGCACGTGGACGTAGCTGAGGATCGTCGAGCGTGCGAGGTTCGGTTCGACGTGGTCGGTCCACCAGGCGTCCGCCGCGTCGTAGAGCGGCTCGGCGCCGGCGTCGGCCTCGTCGAGCTTGCCCTGCCAGCGAAGGTCACGTAGCTCGCTGTCGCGGGCCTCGGCGAGGCGGCGAGTCGGATAGCTCTCGGCACGCTGGCGCCCGTCGGGGTCGCGCCACGTGACCTGCCACGCCGTGCGCCGGTCGGCGCGGGCGCGGCGCTGGACGCTCATCGGATCGTCCGGTGGTCAGCGAAACGTGGAGGGCGCATGTCCCCAATAGGCGGCGAGCCGGTCCGATTCGCCCTCGGCCCGCCGTCGGCGGTTCGTGCCTGGTCGCCGGAGCATGGCGCAGCCCAGCACGCACGCGGCGGCGGGCGCAAGGCGCGCGCTTCGCGCCGGCATTCGCCGGCCCCTGACGGGGCGCACCTTGTCACCCGCCACACGTGCGTGCTCATGGGCGGCCATGTCCAGCAACCGCCACGAACCGCCCATCAGCCGCC
>JAXDFS010000351.1:0-9439 GCA_034665465.1 Solirubrobacteraceae bacterium | reverse complement strand
TCCACAGTCCCACGTGGATCTCCAGGTTCACCGACATGACACGCCAGGCAGCGGCCTACCGCGCGCGGCGAGTCCTGCTCGCCGGCGACTCGGCGCACGTGCACTACCCGGCGGGTGGACAGGGCCTCAGCCTCGGTGTGCAGGATGCGGTGAATCTGGGCTGGAAGCTGGCTCAGGTGGTCAACGGGACCTCCCCGGAGGGCCTCCTGGACAGCTATCAGGACGAGCGCCACCCAGTCGCTGCCCGCGCGCTCCAGCACACGATGGCTCAGGCCGCGCTTCAGCGCCGCGACGAGCGCATGGAGGCTCTGGTCGATCTGGTGTCGGAGCTGGCGAGCATGGACGAGCCTCGCAAGCGGGTCGCCGGGAGCATCTCCGGGCTGGACATCCACTACGACCTCGGCGAGGGACATCCGCTGCTCGGGCGCCGGATGCCCGATCTGGACCTCGTGACCGCCGACGGCACGCTTCGAGTCTTCGAGTTGCTGCACCATGCCAAGCCGGTGCTGGTCAACCTCGGTGAGCCCGGCGGCTTCGACATCGCCCCATGGGCTGACCGGGTTCAGCTCGTCGACGCGAGCTACGAGGGGGAGTGGGAGCTCCCGGTGCTCGGCGCGGTCACCGCTCCCACAGCCGTGTTGATCCGGCCCGACGGATACGTTGCCTGGGTCGGAGATCGAACCCACCCGGGACTCCCGGAAGCGCTCACGACCTGGTTCGGACCGCCTGCTGCGACGTAGCGCACCGGTCTGCCAGATCAGTCAGGTCGAGCGCGCGAGCGCGCCGGCCATCCCGAACTCCAGCCAGCGGCACACTGCCGCCACCGCCGCGTCCTCGGCGCTGGGGACGCCCGCGGGGTCAAGAGGGGGGACGACCGTCAGCGTGGGATCGACCTCGCGCAGGACGCCACGAAGTGTTGCCGCGTGGCCGGCGTAGCGACTGGCGTAGGCGACGGTGCCGTCGGGACGGATGAGAAAGCAGACGATCGGATGGTCGCCGGTGTGACGGACGTGGTCGCGGGCGACGGCGCCGTGGGAGGCCTCGGCCTCCGGCCAGGTGTGTACTCGCCCGGACTCGTACAGGATGCCCTTTGCATGCTCGCCGGGCGCGCGCCACAACGCGTGCTCGGTGGACGCTGTGGGGGACGAGACGGGCATCCTCAGAACGTTGTCGGCAGATGCGCCGTGAACTTGAGCGCTCCACCGCGACCACAGTGCTGCCGTGATCGCAGCACGACGCAGACGAGGCCCCGTTCGCACGGGGCCTCGCTGGTTCTAGGTGGGTGTGCGGTGCGTGAGGTCGCCCTAGACGAACGGCCCGCTCAGCACCGCCGTCTGAACCAGGTTCCCGCGCGGCGGCTGGCGGTAGATCGCGATGCCCTTCTTGCGCAGGTCGCTGTTGAGGACGAAGGGCCGCATCGTGCCGGCGCCGCCGGAGAGCGTGATCGTCCCGATCGTCTGGCCCATGTTCACCCAGAGGACCGTCCCGTTGGGCAGGTTGACGTTCTTGACGCTGACGCTGATGGTCACGAAGCCGCCGCAGGCCGTCAGCTTGGACTGGTCGCCGATGGCCTGGCCGCCGGGCGTCTTGCCGGCGATCGCGGGCCCGCTCAGGGCCGCGTTGGACGAGCTCGGCGCGTGCTGGCAGCCGGGGTCGCCGGGCGCGGGCAGCGGCTGAACGGTAACGCCGAAGGCCTGCGTCGCGGTCTTGCCGGCCGGGTCGGTGACACGCAGCGTGAACGTGTACCTGCCGGTCGCCGTGAGCGTGCCGTACATCGAGCCGTCGGGGAACAGCGTGATGCCCGGCGGCAGCGTGCCGCCGGCGAGCGCCCAGGTGAACGGCGGCGCGGTGTCGCCGACGGCGTTGAAGGCCGAATAGAAGAAGTCGTTGACGATCGGTGTGGTGCCGAGGTCGCAGACGCCCGCGGTGCAGGTGTAGCCGCCCGTGTCGACGGAGATCGGCGTCGGCCCGGCGGCCGAGGTGCCGGTGCCGTTGAACGTGATGACGTTCGGGCTGCTGGCCGCGTTGGTGGAGACCGAGATCGTGGCCGTCCGCGTTCCGGTCGCCGTCGGCTTGAATACGACCGTGATCGTGCAGGAGGCGCCGGCGGGGATGGTGAGGCCGACGCACTGGTCGTCGATCTCGGTGTAGTCGAGTGGGTCAAGGCCGGCCTGACGCATCCCGCTGAAGAACAGCGGGGCGGAGCCGGTGTCGGTGATCGTGACGATCTGCGCCGCGCTCGTCGTCCCGACTTCCTGCGGGCCGTACGTCACCGTCGACGGGCTCAGCGAGACCGCGGGAGCGGTCGCGGGCGGCGGGGGCGGTGTCGTCGTGCCACCGCCGTGGGAGGCGAGGGCTTCAGATGCACTGGTTGCGAGGAGGACTGCGCAGACGGCGAGGGAAGCCGCGATTCGGGTGGAGGGCATGCATGCAGAGTGACGCGTCTCCGGGTGCAATCTCCATGGGATCTTCGTCCCACCGCGCCTCCAGACCGCACTACACCGGGCGCGCCGTGAGGGCTGGGCCCGGGCCGCGCCTCCCGCTCGCTTCTCGGCGGGCTGAGATCGGTGATGGGTGAACCGCATCGCCTACGCCGACCTGACCTCGGCGCCGGGATCGCGCCGCGCGGGCGCCAGGCGTAGAGCGGGCTTGGCGACCGGCAGCCGGCGGGGGAGACCGAACGGTGAGGTCTCCAGCCAGCCCGCGACCTCGGGGCCTGGCATGGGCCGGGAGATGTGATAGCCCTGGGCCTCGTCGCAGCCGTAGTCGACGAGCATGTCGATCGTCGCCTGGTCCTCGACGCCCTCGGCGACCACGCGGACGCTGAGGTTGTGGGCCAGATCGACGATCGAGCGGACGATGACCGCGTCGCTCTTGACCGTCGCCATCGTCATCACGAACGACCGGTCGGCCTTGATCTCGACGACCGGGAGGCGCTGCAGGTAGATCAGCGACGAGTAGCCCGTGCCGAAGTCGTCGATCGACAGGTGCTGCTCGACCGTCTTCAGGCGCGTGAGCAGCTCCGGCAGCGACGTGTCGATGAAAGCGCTCTCGGTGAGCTCGAAGGTCAGCTTCTCCGGCGGGATGCCCCAGGCGTCGGTCATGTGCTCGACGGACTCGAGGATGCCCGCGTCGGGGGCCAGGCAGCGAGCGCCGAGGTTGACGGCCATCGCGAGGTCATAGCCGCGATCGCGAAGGAAGCGCAGCTTGCGCAGCGCCTCGTTGATGACCCACGCGGTGATCGAGATCATGAGCTCGTCGGCCTCGATGGCGGGGATGAACTCGTCGGGGCCGAACAGCCGCCCGGAGGGGTGATTCCAGCGCAGGAGCGCCTCGAGGCCGATCGTCTCGCCCGTCTTGAGGTCGATCTTCGGCTGGTAGTGCAGGACGAGCTCGTCGCGCTTGACGCAGTGGCGCAGGCAGCTCAGCAGCGCGAGCTTGCGCGCCGGCTCCTCCTCCTGCTCATCGGCGAACAGCGCGCATCCGCTGCGGTTGCGCTTGGCGTCGTACATCGCGAGGTCTGCGCGGCGCATCAGATGGTCGATGTCGTGGCCGTGCTCGGGCACGAGCGCCATCCCGATGCTCGCGCGCAGCTCGACTGGGTGCTCCCCGACGACGAAGGGCGCCTCGAACGCGGCCTGCAGCTTCCACGCGATCGTGGCGGCGCCCGCCAGCTCGGTCGCGGCGAGCGGGAGGATCGCGAACTCGTCGCCGCCGAGCCGGGCCACCGTGTCGCCGTCGCGCATGCAGCCGGCGATCCGATCGGCCACGAGCCGCAGGATGATGTCGCCGTTCTGATGTCCCAGGGTGTCGTTGACGTGCTTGAAGTTGTCGAGGTCCACGAGCAGCAGCGCCAGCGGGTCCTTCGTCCGGGCCGACCGGCGCAGGGCGTGGCCGAGGCGCTCGCGAAAGAGGACGCGGTTGGGGAGCGCGGTCAGCGCGTCGTGCAGCGCCTGGTGCTCCAGGGCCTCCAGGTCGGCCGTGTGCTGGGAGACGTCGCGCAGGCATGCGATGTGCACGGTGCGCGTCCCGAGCCGCACGTGGCTCAGGCTCTGCTCGACCGGAAACGACGAGCCGTCCTTGCGGCGCCCGGTGCAGCCCTGCTGCGCCTCGCCCTCGCCGGTCGGGCCGGTTGGCGCGACCATCGGCGCGAAGGGCCTGCCGATCGCCTCCTCCTCCGCGTATCCGAACAGGCCCGTCGCCGCGCGGTTGAAGGACTCGATGCGCCCGTCGTCGTCGAGCGTCACGATGCCGTCTGCCACGTTGTGCAGGACCGCGCGCGAGTGGACCTCGCTGTCGCGGAAGCGCTCGCTGAGGACCGTGACCTCCCCCAGCGAGCGTTCGAGCTCGACTGACTTCTTGAAGAGCTCGACGAAGACCGACACCTTCGCGCGCAGGACCGCCGGGACGATCGTCCCGACCATGAAGTCCACCGCGCCGCTGGCGTAGGCGATCGGGACCTGCGTCGCACCGACGATGTCCGCCGTGATGAAGATGATCGGGGTGTGCTCGGACTCGCGCCGCATGCGGATGAGCCGCGCGGTCTCGTAGCCGTCCATGTCCGGCATCTGGACGTCCATGAGGATGACCGCGAACTCCCGGACCATCACGGCGCGCAGCGCCTCCTCGCCCGAGGACGCCGCGACGATCTCGTGCTGGGGCTCGAGGATCGCCTGCAGCGAAAGGCGCTTGCCGCTGTTGTCGTCGACGACGAGGATCGGCGCCGCCATGTGTCGCGGTGGCGCGCCGGGTGGGGCGGACGCGCGGGACATCAGCCAGGCGGCGCCGCGTCGCCGCCGGCCACGAGGCTCGGGAACCAAGTCGTCAGCGCCGCGAGCAGCTCCGCCGTGTCGACGGGCTTGGGGATGTAATCCGACGCGCCGGCCGCCAGGCAGCGTTCGCGCTCGCCACCCACCACCTTGCCGGTCACGGCGATGATCGGCAGGTCGGCGAGGCGCGGCCGCGAGCGGATCGCGGTCATCGTCTCGTAGCCGTTCATGACGGGCATCATGATGTCCATGAGCACGATGTCGACGTCCTCGCGGGCGTCGAGCATGGCCAGCGCCGCCGCCCCGCTCTGGGCGGCGATGACCGTCAGCCCGCCGCGCTCGAGCAGCGCGGTCAGCGCGAAGATGTTGCGGAAGTCGTCGTCGACGATCAGCACCGTCGCCCCGTCGAAGATGCCGACGTAGGGTGACTCCCCGCTGCGAAGCAGGCGCGCTCGCTCGCGCTGGATGGCGCCTTCGGAGGAACCGGCGCCGTTCGGCGGCTGGATGCGGTCGCCCGCGACGAGCAACGGTCCGGCGTCGCGAGGCGGCGCCGGCGGTCGCGAGATCGGTGCCGCGATCGGGGCCGGCGTCGCGAGCGGGAGCAGCACGGTGAACGTGCTGCCGGCCCCCAGGGCGCTGGTCAGCGTGATCTCGCCGCCGAGCAGACGCACGAGGTCGCGGCTGATCGACAGCCCGAGACCCGTTCCGCCGTAGCGTCGCGCGGTCGTCCCGTCGGCCTGGGCGAAGGCCTCGAAGATCGTGGTGTGCAAGGCGGGCTCGATGCCGATGCCCGTGTCCTCGACGCTGATGGCGAGCACGGCGTCCGCCTCGGCGAGGCGCTGCGCATGCGGGCTCCAGCCCGCGCGCGCGGGCGCGATCCGCAGCGTCACGGTCCCCTGTTCGGTGAACTTGACCGCGTTCGAAACCAGGTTCTTCAGGATCTGTCGCAGGCGCAGGGGATCGGTGAGCATCGTGTCCGGCAGCGCGGGATCCAGGACGACCGAGAACGCGAGCCCCTGCTCCGCGGCGATCGGGCCGTACTGGTGCAGCAGGGAATCGCCCAGGCCGGAGAGCGAGAGCTCGCCCATCTCCAGCCGCACCGTCTTGGACTCGACCTTCGCCAGGTCGAGGATGTCGTTGAGCAGCTGCAGCAGGTCGACGCCGGAGGAGCGGATGACGCCGGCGTACTGGACCTGGCGCGGGGTGAGGTTGCCGTCGGGATTGTCCTCGAGCTGCTCGGCGAGCACCAGCAGGCTGTTGAGCGGCGTGCGCAGCTCGTGGGACATGTTGGCGATGAACTCCGACTTGTAGCGCGAGGAGACCGCCAGCTCCTGGGCGGACTGCTCGACGGAGCGCTTGGCGGCCTCGACCTCCTGGAACTTGCGCTCGACCTCGTCGTTCTTCTCGGCCATGAGCGCCGCCTGCGCGGCGAGGTCCTCGTTGGACTGGGCCAGCTGCTCCTGGCGCGACTGCAGCTCCTGCGCCTGCGACTGCGCCTGCACCAGCAGGTGGTCGGTGACGGAGGTCGCGGCGACGGTGTTGAGCACGAGGCCGATGTTCTTCGCCAGCTGCTCGAGCAGGGACTGATGGGTCGGGCTGAACGGCGAGAAGGACGCGAGCTCGATGACCGCCCGGACGGAGCCCTCGAAGAGGATCGGCAGGACGATGATGTTCAGCGGCACGGACTCGCCCAGGCCGGAGTTGATCCGGATGTAGTCGCCCGGGACACCGGTGAGCAGGATCGGCTTGCGCTCCTGCGCGCACTGCCCGACGAGACCCTCGCCGAGCCGGAACGAGCTCGACAGCGACTTGCGCTCCTTGAAGCCGTAGCCGGCCTGGAAGGTGAGAAGCGGCCCGTCGCCTCCGGCGGGGTCGGTCAGCGCGTAGAACACGCCGTGCTGTGCGCCGACCAGCGGCGCGAGCTCGGACAGGATCAGGTTCGACACGGTGGCCAGGTCGCGCTGGCCCTGCAGCATGCGCGTGAAGCGCTCGAGGTTCGTCTTCAGCCAGTCCTGCTCGGTGTTCTGGCGCATCGTCTCGCGCAGGTTTCCGATCATCATGTTGAGCTTGTCCTTCAGCACGGCGACCTCGCCGCTGGCGGCGACGCTGACCTGGCGGGTGAGGTCGCCCTCGGTCACGGCGGTCGCGACCTCCGCGATCGCGCGCACCTGATCGGTGAGGTTCGCGGCGAGCTGGTTGACGTCGTCGGTGAGATCCTTCCAGACGCCCGCGACCTCCTCCGACTGGGCCTGACCGCCGAGCTTGCCCTCGACGCCGACCTCGCGGGCGACGCGGGTGACCTCGCCGGCGAAGCGGTTGAGCTGGTCGACCATCGCGTTGACGGTGTTCTTCAGCTCGAGGAACTCGCCCCGGACGTCGGCCGTGATCTTCTTGCTGAGATCGCCGTTGGCGACCGCGGTGGTCACCTCGGCGATGTCGCGGACCTGGCCGGTGAGGTTGCCGGCCATGAGATTGACGTTGTCGGTCAGGTCCTTCCAGACGCCGCCGACCTCGATCGTGTACGCGGCCGCCTGCCCGAGCTTGCCCTCGGTGCCGACCTCGCGGGCGACGCGGGTGACCTCCGAGACGAAGCCGTTGAGCTGGTCGACCATCGCGTTGATCGTGTTCTTGAGCTCGAGCATCTCGCCCTGGACGTCGACGGAGACCTTCTTGCTGAGGTCGCCGTCGGCGACGGCGCCGATGACGCGGCGCATCTCGTTGCTCGGGCGCACGAGGTCCTCGATGAGGCTGTTGACCGACTCCAGGCAGCCGGCCCAGACCTGGTCGGTGCCGTGGAAGGAGACGCGCTGAGACAGCCGGCCCTCCTTGCCGACGACCCGGCTGACGCGCTCGAGCTCGATCCCGAGCGCCTGGTTGGAGGCCAGGATCTCGTTGAGGCTGTCGGCGACCTTGCCCGCGACCCCCGTCCAGTGAAGCGGCATGCGGGCGGCGAAGTCGCCGGCCCTGGCGTGGGCGAGGACGTCGAGCAGGACCTCTGCCTCGACCTTCCTGACGCGGTCCGGCTGCTTGGACGACATGGCCCTCCCGGGCGTCGGGTCGTGCGTGAACGACCGTCGGCGACGGACGAAGGTGTACACCTATTTGTAACATCGGCCACAAGCGAAGATGACTTGAGTCGGGGCCCGACGACCCGTGGCACCTTCTCGTTCACGATGGCCGTCACCGACTCGCGCGGCACGACGGCCACGCGGACGTTCTCGATCACTGTCAGCCGAGGGTGGCGCGCGGGCTGCGCGACAGCCCGCGCTGCTCCAGCAGATCGTCCACCGACGGCTCGCGCCCTGTGACCGCACGCAGGGCGGCGAGCGGGTCGACCACGCCGCCGCGGGAGAGCAGCTCCTCGCGCAGCCGCTGCCCGCCCGCGCGCGACAGCCCGCCCTGCTCGTCGAGCCACTGCGCGGCGGCCGACTCCAGCAGCGCCGACCAGAGATAGGAGTAGTGCGTGCCGGCGTAGCCGCCGTCGAAGATGTGGGCGAAGTACGTCGAGTGGTAGCGCAGGCCCACCGCCCGCACGGCGAGCCCATGGCGGTCGAGCACCGCCTCCTCGAAGGCGTCGACCTCCTCCGCCGCGATGGCGTCGCCCGCCGCAAGGCCGTGCCAGGCCTGGTCGAGCAGCGAGTTCGCAGCGCTCTGCGTCGAGATGAACGGCGCCCCGTCGCGCTGGTGGGCGCCGAGCGCCGCGACGTCGGCTTGGGCCAGCGCCGCGCCGGTCTCGAAGTGGCGGGCGTAGCGCGCGAGCACGTCGGGCGCCATCGCGAGCGACTCGTGCAGTTCGGACGCGAACTCGACGACGTCGGTCGGCACGTTGAGGCCCGCGACGCGCGGGAAGGTGACGTCGGAGAGCAGCATGTGCAGCGCGTGCCCGAACTCGTGAAAGAGGATCCGGGCGTCCAGCGGGGTCAGCAGCGCGGGCGCACCGTCGGCCGGTCGCGTGGCGTTGAGCACGATGATGATGTACGGCAGCCGGCCGAGCAGCGGCGCCGGCTCCTGGTAGGCGTCCATCCAGGCGCCGCCGCTCTTGCCGTCGCGCGCGAAGGCGTCGACGAACAGCAGGCCGCGGTCGCCGCCGCCGGCGTCGGCCACCGCCCAGACACGGACGTCCGGATGCGGCACCGGCAGATCCTCGCGGGCGGTGAACGTCAGGCCGTACAGCTCCTCTGCGACCGGGAAGAGCCCGTCGCACACGACGCGGTCCAGCACGAAGAAGTCCCGCAATCCGGCCTCGTCGACCGCGTGGCGCTCGCGGCGCTCGCGCGCGGCGTAGTAGGGCCAGTCCCACGGCTCCAGCGGCCCCGCCTGTCCGTCCGCATGCAGGGCCGCGGTATGGCGCTCGGACTCGGCACGGGCGGCGGCCGCCCCGGCGGCGCCGACGGTGGTCAGCAGGTCGAGCACCACCTGCACCGAGCCGGCGCTCTGGTCGGCGAGCTCGTATTCGGCGTGGGAGCCGAACCCGAGCAGGCCCGCGCGCTCGGCGCGCAGCGCGGTGACCTCGCTCACGACCGCGCGGTTGTCGTGCGGGCCGCCGCGCCGGGCGCGGGCGACCGACGCGCGATAGAGCCGCTCGCGCAGCCCGCGGTCGTGCAGGTGCTCGAGCGCGGGCTGCTCGGACGGCAGCGAGAGCTTGAGGAGGAAGCCGTCGCCGTCCGCGG
>JAXDFS010000350.1:0-4883 GCA_034665465.1 Solirubrobacteraceae bacterium | reverse complement strand
AGAGCGCCTGGCAGTGCGCCTCGTCCTCCGAGGCCGCTGCGCGCAGGCCGTAGTTGACGTGCAGGGCGCCCACGGCCTCCGAACCGGCGAGCCGGACGGCGACGTCCAGCAGGCAGACCGAGTCGCGCCCGCCCGAGAGCAGGACCACCACGCCCGCGCCGGCCGGCAGCAGGCCGGTCGCGCGCACGCGCTCGAGCAGGTCGTCGGCGGCCACGGTCCGAGCGAGTCTAGGGTCGGTCGGGCAGCGGCCCCTAGGGATCATTCCCGATAGGCAGCGGCCCCCCGCGAGCCGAGACTGCCTTCCATGACCTCCACCTCAGACATCCCCACCGCGCCGCAGCCCTCCGATCCGGCTCCGCCCGCCCCGCGGCGCTTCGAGCGCTCCAGCCGCGACCGCATCATCGGCGGCGTCTGCGGCGGCCTCGGCCGCTACTTCGGCATCGACCCGATGCTCGTCCGCATCGGCTTCATCGCCCTCGCGCTGGTCGGCGGCACCGGCCTCATCGTCTACGCGGCGGCGATCCTCTTCGTCCCCAACGACGAGGAGGTTCCAGCCTCGCCGACGAGCACCCGCGACCGCCTGATCGTCGCCGGCGTCGCGATCGCGCTGACGATCACCGGCTTCAGCCTCGGCCTGTTCGGCGGGCTTGGTTTCAGCGGCGCGTTCGTGCCCGTCGTGCTGCTGGCGCTCGCCGGGCTGGCCGTCTACTGGTTCGCGTCCGGCCGCCGCCCGACCGGCGGCCGACCCGTCGAGGTGCTGCGCCGCGCCGTCCTGGGCATCGGCCTGCTGGTCGCGTGCGCCGCACTGGCCGCGGGGAGCTTTCTCGCGAGCGGCCTCGGCGGCGGCGTCGTCGTCGCGAGCCTCGTCATCGCGGCCGGCGCAGGGCTGGTGGCCGCGGCCTTCGTCGGCGGCGCGCGCTGGCTCGTGCTGCCCGCGATGGCGATCGCGCTGCCGCTGGCATTCGTGTCCGCGGCGAACATCGACCTCAACGGCGGCTTCGGGCAGCGCGACGTGCGCCCGGGGACGCTGAGCGAGCTGCACACGGGCTACCGGCTCGGCGCCGGCGAGCTCGTCGTGGACCTGCGCGACCTCAAGCTGCCGGCCGGCGACCGCCACCTCAAGGTCGCGATCGGCACCGGCCACGCGCTTGTGCTCGTCCCCGACGGCGTCTGCGTCGCGAGCCGGGCCTCGGTCGGCATGGGCGCCGTCGCCGTCTTCGATCGTGACGGCGGCGGCGTCGACCTCAACTGGAGCGACGGGCGCCACGCCCCGAAGGGCACGCCGCGGCTCATCGTCGACGGCGACGTCGGGCTCGGGTTCCTCGAGGTCCGCCACAACGAGAGCGACGGCCGCGCCTTCCACGGTCGCGGTGTCGACTTCGAGCCGGCCGTGGAGCGCAACACGGCATGCGCGACGACGGCGACGGCCTCGATCGGATCTGCCGGTGCGTCGCACGGCTGACCTCGACGGCCTCTCGCTCACGGCGGGCCTCGTGCTCGTCGTGTTCGGCATCGTCCTGCTGCTCGATCGCACCGGGACGCTGCACCTGACGTTCGGCAGCATGGCCCCGATCGCCTGTGGCGTGGTCGGGGCCGTCCTGCTTGCCAGCGGGCTCTCACGCGGCCGGCGCGAGCGATGATGCAGGAGATGGCCGCGACCCCCCAGCGCCGCGCCGCCACGCAGCTGCGACGCGATCCGGACAACGGGATGATCGCCGGGGTCTGCTCCGGGCTCGGCGCGCACCTCGACATCGACCCGCTGCTGCTGCGGATCGCCTTCGCCGCGACGAGCCTCGCCAGCGGCGTCGGGCTGATCGCCTATGTGCTGGCCTGGATCTTCCTTCCCGCCGCGGAGACGACCGGCGGGTCGCGGGTCAGCGCGATCGTCGGCGCGGTCCGCACCGGCCGCGCCGCGATCGAGGTCGCGCTGGGGGTGGGCTTCCTGCTCGTCGCGGTCCTGCTTACGCTGCGCAAGGTCGGCCTGCCGTTCTCCGACGCGCTGACCTGGCCGCTCGTGCTCGTCGCGGCCGGCGGCGCGCTCATCTGGCGCCAGTCGACCGGCGGCGTCGTGGCGCCCGCTGCGGCGACCGAGGCCGGGGCCGGGGCCGGCGCCCGCCCCGCTCCGGTCGCCGTCGAGCAGGAGGCCGCCGAGCAGCCGTTTGGCGCGCGCGAGTCGCGGCCGCTCGTGATCTCGCGCATCGGCGTCGGCGTGACGCTCGTCGTCGCGGCGGCGATCGTGTTCCTGCACTTCACCGGCGCGCTGGCCGCGGCGACCGACGTGGCGCTGGCGGCGCTCGTCGTCGCGATCGCCCTGGGCGTGATCTTCGCGCCCTGGATCCTGCGGCTGCTGTCGTCGCTGTCGGTCGAGCGCGCGGAGCGGATCCGCTCGCAGGAGCGCGCCGAGGTCGCCGCGCACCTGCACGACTCCGTCCTGCAGACGCTCGCGCTCGTTCAGAAGCGCGCCGGGGATCCGCGCGAGGTCGCCGCGCTCGCGCGCCGCCAGGAGCGCGAGCTGCGCTCGTGGCTGAACAACGCTCGCGCGCCGGCCGACGGCGAGCGCCGGCTCGCCGGCGCCCTGCAGGCCGCAGCGGCCGAGATCGAGCAGGCCCATGGCGTGCCGGTCGACGTCGTCGCCGTCGGCGACGCGCCGCTGGACCGCGACGGCGAGGCGCTCGTCGCGGCGGCGCGCGAGGCGATGCTCAACGCGGTCAAGTTCGCGGGCGAGACGGCGCCCGTCGCCGTCTACGCGGAGGCCGGCCCGGAACGCCTGCAGGTCTTCGTCCGCGACCGCGGGCCGGGCTTCGATCCCGCCGCCGTGCCGGCCGACCGCCGCGGCGTGCGCGAGTCGATCGTGGGGCGCATGGAGCGACACGGCGGCCGCGCAGCCATCCACGCGTCGCCGGGCGGCGGCACCGAGGTCGAGCTCGTGCTGGAGCGCGGGACGCCATGACCCCGCGCGTCGTGCTCGTCGACGACCACGAGCTCTTCCGCGCCGGCGTGCGCTCCGAGCTGGACGGTCTCGTCGACGTCGTCGGCGACGCCGCGACGGTCGCCGACGCGGTCACGCTCCTCCGCGAGCAGGCCCCCGACGTCGTGCTGCTCGACGTGCACATGCCCGACGGCGGTGGCCTGGAGGTCATCCGCCGCCTCGCGGGCGAGCCGGCGGGGGTGCACTTCCTGGCGCTGTCGGTCTCCGACGCGGCCGAGGACGTCATCGCGGTCATCCGCGCGGGCGCCCGCGGGTACGTGACGAAGACGATCTCGGGCGCCGACCTCGCCGATGCCGTGCGCCGCGTGCACGAGGGCGACGCGGTCTTCTCGCCGCGCCTGGCGGGGTTCGTGCTCGACGCGTTCGCGGGCGCCGCTCCCGCGCCGGCGGCCGCGGACCCCGGCGCCGCGGACCTCGACCAGCTCACGCCGCGCGAGCGCGAGGTCCTGCAGCACATCGCGCGCGGCTACATGTACAAGGAGATCGCGCTGCGCCTGGGCATCTCCGCGAAGACCGTGGAGGCGCACGTCTCGGCGGTCCTGCGCAAGCTGCAGCTCTCCAGCCGCCACGAGCTGTCGCGCTGGGCCGTGCAGCGCAAGATGCTCGACTGACATCGGTGCTGGTCAAGCCGTGTTCGTCGGCGCGGGGCTCGGGGCGTTGACGGCGGGTCCGGGCGCGCCGATACCCCACCCGGAAGCGAGTGTCCGACGCGCCCTAGCATCCGGGCGATGATCGACCACATCAAGCTCCACGTCGCCGACGCGACCCGCAGCCGGGCGTTCTACGAGCAGGCCCTCGAGCCGCTCGGCTTCCGCATCCTGATGGAGCCCGCTCCGGGCGTCCTGGGGATGGGCTCGAGGTTCCCGGAGTTCTGGCTCGCCGAATCCGGGACGCCGACGGTCGCCCACGTCGCGCTGCGCGCGCCCGACCGCGACACGGTCGACGCCTTCCACGCCGCCGCGCTCGCGGCGGGCGGCACGGACCACGGCGCGCCCGGCCTGCGCCCGCAGTACCACGCCGGCTACTACGGAGCCTTCGTGCTGGACCCCGACGGCAACAACCTGGAGGCGGTGCACCACACGTTCTAGCCCGAACCGGGCAGCGGGGCGTTTTGTGCTCGATATCCGAGCACTATTCGCCACGACCACCGACGGGACGCGCCACGGCGTTCCTAGCCGCTCCCCACGCGCGCGAGAAACAGCTCCGTCGGCCCGGCGAAGCCCTTCAGCCGCACCTCGCCGATGTGCTCGAACTCGAGATGGTCCCCGGCGGCGTCGACGACCGGCCGCGTCACCAGGACCTCTCCCCCGCCCGAGCGCGCCGAGACGCGCGCGGCCTGGTTGACCTCCCGGCCGTAGTAGTCGCCGTCGCGGTAGAGGACCTCCCCGTAGTGGATCCCGATCCGCGGCAGCGGGCGCGTGTCGTGCAGCTCCTGGAAGCCGACGGCCCAGTCGACGAGCGCGGCGGGGTCCGAGCTGACGACCATGACCTCGTCGCCGATCGTCTTGATGATGCGCGCGTCGTCGGGCAGCGTGTGCTCGACCTCGGCGACGAAGCGCTCCACGACGCCGACGGCGTGCTCGTCGCCGAGCTCCTCGGTCATGCGCGTGTAGCCGGCGAGGTCGGCGAAGGCGATCGCGACGCGCAGGTGGCCGAGGTCCAGGCGCTCGCGCCCGTCGAGGTCGGACTCCATGTGGCCGACGACGTCCTGGTCGACGAAGTGCGCGAGCAGGCGCTGGTGGACGACCTCCATCATCGGCGAGGCGAGCGGCAGCACCTCGGCGGCGAGGCCCTGCATCTCCTCGGCCATCTGCACCCCGGGCACGCCCGCGCGCATGAGCGGCTCGTGGACGTACATGTGAAAGAGCCGCACCTCGGCGTCGGCGATCTGCGC
>JAXDFS010000349.1:0-13480 GCA_034665465.1 Solirubrobacteraceae bacterium | reverse complement strand
CGCGCACGCGCTCGGCCCCGGGGCGTGGTCCTGCGTGCTACGAGGCGCTGCTGGAGGCGCCGCCGCTCGTCCCCAGCAGGCGTGCGACCGTCGCCGCCGTCACCGGCGAGAGCTTCCCGTCGTGGGTGATGTGCGACATCGGCGCCGCCGGCACGGCGTTGGGCACCATGACGCGGCCGAGGGTGGCCCAGCCTCCAGGCGGCGGACCTGGCCCCCAAGCGGGAACGGGTTGTCATCGACCTGCGGAACCCCGCTTCCATGTGCCACGACGACGCGATGGCACGCACGACGGGGATAAAATAGCGCCCGAGGCGGCGCGCTGTACAGACCGGTCAGTCTCTTTTTTCTGGCGCCGGGGCGCTCGGCGTCTCGGCCCCGGCCTTCAGCGGGCTCGAGTCCGAGCGCTCGGCCCCCGCGATCTCTGCCGCCGACACGCTCAGCGGGTGGTGGCAGGCAGCCAGATGGCCGTTGGCGTAGCGCGTCAGCGGGGGCTGGACGGTGCGGCAGACGTCGGTCGCGCGCGGGCAGCGCGGATGAAAGACGCAGCCCGACGGGGGGTCGATCGGATTCGGCGGCTCGCCGCTGACGACGCTGCGCGTGCGCTCGCGGTTCTTGCGCGGATCGGGGATCGGGATCGCCTCGAGCAGCGCCGCCGTGTAGGGGTGGATCGGCTTGGTGTAGAGCTCCTCGGCGGGGGAGACCTCCATGAGCTTGCCGAGGTACATCACCGCGATCCGGTCGGAGACGTGGCGCACGACGCTGAGGTCGTGCGCGACGAAGAGGTAGGTCAGGCCGAGCTGGTCCTGCAGGTCGTCGAGCAGGTTGACGATCTGCGCCTGGATCGAGACGTCCAGCGCGGACACGGGCTCGTCGAGCACGATGAGCTTGGGCTCCAGCGCGAGCGCGCGGGCGATCCCGATCCGCTGGCGCTGGCCGCCGGAGAACTCGTGCGGGAAGCGGTTGACGTGCTCGCGCGCGAGGCCGACGCGGTCGAGCAGCTCGAGCACGCGGCGATCGGCCTCCTCGTGCGCGACGCCGTGGCGGCGCAGCGGCATCCCGACGATCTGGCCGACGCGCTTGCGCGGGTTCAGCGACGCGTAGGGGTCCTGGAAGACCATCTGCATCTCGCGGCGCAGCGGGGCGAGCTGGCGGCGCGACGCCTTGGTGACGTCGCGGCCGCGGAAGCGGATCGCCCCGTCGGTCGAGTCGGTGAGCCGCATGATCGTGCGCGACAGCGTCGTCTTGCCGCAGCCCGACTCGCCGACGAGCCCGAGCGTCTCGCCGTCGGCGAGCGTGAACGTCACGTCGTCGACGGCGTGCACGCGGGCGACCTCGCGGTCGAACAGCAGGCCCTTCTTGATCGGGAAGTGCAGCTTGAGGTGCTCGACCTCGAGCAGCGGCGCGTCGCCGTTGCTCGCGCTCACGCCGCGCCCTTCTGGGGTTGGGGCAGCGGCACCGCGGTCTTCGCCCCCAGGCCGATCTCGCCGGGCTGGAACTCGCGCAGCGCGACCTTGCGCTCGTACGGCAGCCAGCAGCGGTCGGTGTGCGCGGCGTCGCCCGTGACGGTGGGTCCGCGCTGCTCCAGCGGCGGCACCTCCGTGCACTCGGCGAACTCGTGCGGGCAGCGCGGGCGCAGGTGACAGCCCGCCGGGCGGTCGGCGAGCGACGGCGGCAGGCCGGCGATCGTCGGCAGGCGCTTGGGGCGCGGGCGGTCCATGCGCGCGATCGAGCCCAGCAGGCCCCAGGTGTATGGGTGGCGGGGGTCGTAGAAGATCTCGTCGAGCGTGCCGTACTCGACGATCCGGCCGGCGTACATGACCGCGACGCGATCGGCGATGTCGGCGACGACGCCGAGGTCGTGCGTGACGAGGATGAGCGCCGCGTTGGTCTGCTCGCGCAGCTCGCGGAAGCGCTCGAGGATCTGCGCCTGGATCGTGACGTCGAGCGCCGTGGTGGGCTCGTCGGCGATCAGGATCCGCGGGTCGCAGGACAGCGCGAGCGCGATCATCACGCGCTGGCGCATGCCGCCGGAGAACTCGTGCGGGTAGGCGTCGATGCGCTCGCGGGCGCGCGGGATCCCGACGCGCTCGAGCAGCCCGACGCTGCGGTCGCGGGCGTCGGCGTCGGAGATCTCCTCGTGCGCCTGGATCTGCTCGGCGATCTGGTGGCCGACGCGCTGGACGGGGTTCAGCGCCGCCATCGCGTCCTGGAAGACCATCGCGATCTCGGCGCCGCGGATGCGCCGCATCTCCTCGTCGGAGGCGGCGATCAGCTCGGTGTCGCCGTACGTGGCGGTGCCCGAGAAGCGCGCGTTGCTCGACCGCGTCAGCCCGAGGAGCGTCATCGCGGTGACCGACTTGCCGCAGCCCGACTCGCCGACGACCGCCAGCACCTCGCCGGCGCGCAGGTCGAAGGAGACGCCGTCGACGGCCTGCACGGTGCCGTCGTCGGTTGCGAAGGCGACCGCGAGGTCGCGCACCTCGAGGATCGGCGGGCTCGTCATGACAGCCGGATCCGCGGGTCCAGCGCCGCGTAGACGATGTCGACGACCGTGTTGAGCAGCACGACGAAGAACGCGCCGAACATGACGATCGCGAGGACCGGCGGGATGTCGAGCTGGCCGACCGACTCGGCGGCGTACTGACCGACGCCCTGCAGGTCGAAGACCGTCTCGGTGAGGATCGCCCCGCCGCCGATGACCGCGGCGAAGTCCAGGCCCCAGAGCGTGACGATCGGGATGAGCGAGTTGCGCAGGACATGACGCAGGAGGACCTGGCGCTCGGAGAGGCCCTTCGCGCGCGCGGTGCGCACGTAGTCGTCGTTGATCGTGTCCAGCACGTTGGAGCGCAGCACCCGCGAGTAGACGCCGATGAACAGCAGCGAGAGGGCGGTCCACGGCAGGATCATGTGGTAGAGCCAGTCCACGGGGTTCTCCGTCAGCGGGACGTAGCCGCCGTTGGGGAACAGCTTCCACTTGAAGCCGAGGTAGTAGTTCATCAGCGCGCCGATCCAGAAGACCGGCATGGATATCCCGATGAGCGCCAGGACCGTGAGGAAGCGGTCGGCGAAGCGCCCCGCCTTCACCGCGGTGTAGAGCCCGATCGCCACGGCGAACGCCATCCACATGAGGGCGGCGCCGATCGCCAGCGAGAACGTGCGCGGGACGTCCTGGATGATCTCCTTGTCGACATCGACCTGGTTGGCGTAGGAGATCAGGTCGCCGGTGAAGATCTTCTGCATCGTCTTGACGTACTGGACGTAGACCGGCTTGTCGAAGCCCCAGGTGCGGCGGATCGCGTCCAGCTGGGCGGGGGTCTGGTTGCGACCCGCGAGGCGCAGCGCCGGGTCGCTGTTGGGGATGACGTTGAAGATCGAGAACGTCACGACGGAGATCGCGAACAGCACCGCGATCATCGCGATCAGCCGCCTGACGATGAAGCGACCCATCGCCTCAGCGCGCGCGCACCTTCGCGCGCGGATCGAAGGCGTCGCGGACGCCGTCGCCGAAGACGTTCAGCGACAGCACGGTCAGGACGAGCATGAGGCCCGGCACGATCGTCTGGTGCGGGGCGGTGACGATCCGCTGGATGCCCTCGCCGAGGATCGTCCCCCAGGAGGGGTTGGGCGCCCGCACCCCGGCGCCGAGGAACGACAGCGCCGCCTCGAGGCCGATCGCGTTGACGACCATGAGCGGGAAGAAGACGACGATCGTCGAGACGAGGTTGGGCAGGATCTCGGAGAACATGATCTGCAGCGGGCCCGCGCCCTGCGCGCGCGCGGCCTCGACGAACTCCTTCTCGCGCAGGCCGAGGACCTGCCCACGCAGCGGCCGGGCCATGTAGGGCACCTGGACGATCGCGATGATCAGGATCGGTATGAGCTTGGAGTCGCCGGCGATCGATATCGGGCCGATCTTCAGCCCGCCGAGGGCCAGTGCCGTGCCGAGCGCGAGGCCGAGCAGCAGCGGGGGAAAGGCCCACAGGATGTCCAGCGACCGGGAGATGACGGTGTCGGCCCAGCCGCGGAAGAAGCCGGCGAGCGTGCCGAAGAGGATCGAGAGAAGGACGGTTCCGATCGCGGCGCCGGCGCCGATCAGCAGCGAGGTCCGCCCGCCGTAGAGCAGGCGCACCGCGATGTCGCGGCCGTTGCCGTCGGCGCCGAGCAGGAAGCGGCCCTGCCAGGTCGGCCCGATCGGCACCCCGTCGGGAGCGACCACGTCCGTCAGCTTGCCGTTGATCTTGATCTGATCGGTGAGGTGGTTCTTGAAGGGGTCGGTGTGGGCGATGTGGTCGGCGTACAGCGGCGCCGCCAGGCACACGAGCACGATGAGGACGAACAGCGCCGCGAACGCCAGCGCGATCTTGTTGCGGCGCAGGCGGCGCAGCGCCAGGCGCCATGGGCCGAGGCCTGCAACGCGGTCGCGGGGATCCTCGCCGGCGAGGACACCGGGATCTCCGAAGGTCAGCTCTGTTGCGGGCTCGACGGCCATCGGACCTCGATCTGACGACGAGCGCGCCGTGACCGGGAGGGCGCCGAGGCGCCCTCCCGGACGGCGTGCAGAGTCACTACTTCAGGCAGAACTGCAGCCAGTCGGTCTTGTAGACCGGGCCGATCCCGTTGCAGTTGTCGACGTCCATCCGCTCCGAGAAGAAGTTGGTCGACAACTCGTTTCCGTAGACGGCGACGTCCGCATTGTCGATCATCGCCTTGTCGACCTTCGCCCACTCGGCGGCGACGGACTTCGGGTCCTGCGGGTTGAGCTTGGCGAGCGCGGCGTCGACGGCCGGGTTGCTCGAGAACTGGAGGTTGGACGTCGGCGAGGACGCCAGCGACGCCTTCGACGCGTTCGGCTCGAAGAAATCGGCTGGGTGCGGGAAGTCCGAGAACCAGTCGGTGAAGCCGATCTGGGCCTTCGTCTTAGCCAGGCCGACCGTGCCGAAGTAGACCTGCTGGTCGAGGATCTTCGTCTTGGCCTTGAAGCCGATCTGGTTGAGCAGGTCGCGCAGGTAGTCGACGATCGCCGGGCGCGGGTCCTTGTTGTTGCCCCAGACGGTCACCTGCATGCCGGCGTAGCCGGACTGCTGGACGAGCGCCTTGGCCTTGGCGATGTCGCCGGGGCCGTTGGGGTCGCCATACGGGCAGGGGTCGATCTTCTCGTAGCCGTTGCCGGCGTAGCCCGGCGGCAGGAAGTTGCACGTCGGCTGCAGCCGGCCACCGAAGATCCGGCCGAGGGCGCGGCTGTCGATCGCGTAGTTGACCGCCTGGCGCGCCTCGAGCTTGTCGAATGGCTTCGTCGTCTCGTTCATGTAGAACCAGTACGTGTTCGGCGGGTTGGCGGCCAGCCGGAAGCGGTTGGAGTACTTCGCCCTGACGAGCGGCAGATCGTCGCCGGCCGGGTCCTCGGTCATGAAGTCCAGCTTGCCGTTGATGACGTCCTGGGTCATCTTCGGCACGGTCTCCTTGACGACCGTGAACTTGTCGACCTTCGCCGCGGGGATGCCGGGAATGTTGAAGGTCGGGTTCTTCGTCAGCGTGTACTGACGGGTCGGGTTCTGGATCGAGATCGTGTAGGGCCCGGCGCCCGGCATCGAGCCGTCGTTCGCCGCCTTGCTGATCGGGGACTTCGCCGCCGGCGTCGGCGCTCCGCTGACGAGCGCGATCGCGAAGAGGAACTTCGTGTCGGGCTTGGTCAGCTTGACCGTGATCTCGCCGGTCTGGTCGTTGGACGTGATGCCGGTGATGTCGCCGTCGGGCTTCTTGGCCTTCACGTACTCGGCCATGCCCACGATCTCGTTGGTGAACGACGAGAACGGCCCGCCGAGGGTGTGCAGGCGCTTCTGGGTGTTCTCGAAGTCGCTGGCCTTGATCGGCGTGCCGTCGGAGTACTTCAGGTTCGGGCGCAGCTTGAAGGTGTAGGTCTTGCCGCCGTCTGAGACCGTGGGCATCGCCTCGGCGAGGCCCGGGATGAGGTCGTTGCCCGCGGTGCCGGTGGCGTGCTTGTAGGTCACGAGGCTCGTGTAGACGAGCTGCAGCGCCTCGTTGGCCTGCGTCGTCTGGAGCATGACCGGGTCATAGGCGTCGGGAAGGGTGCTCCCGATCCGGACCGAGCCGCCGGTCTTGCCGCCAGCCGCGCTGCTGCCGCCGCCGGTCGTACTGCTGTCGCTGCTGCTGCTGCCGCAGGCAGCCACTCCGAGCCCGGCCGACGCCGCTAGCGCGGCGATGGCGAGTGCATGGCCAACTCTTCTCATCTGCAGGACCTCCCGATCGCCTGGGCACGCGTCATGCGTGCTGACCTTGGCGCGGAAACTACTCCAATCGACGTCCTTCTGCACGCTGTCGTACAGGTGAGATCGGGGGCGAACTCGCGCGGGTGAGAACGAACATCCCGGGCCCGGCGGCGTCTCGGGAGCAGCGGGCGCCGAGGCTCAGAACACCCGCGACGACGCCAGGACGCCGAGCGCGCCGGGCTCGATCGCGACGATCTTCGCCACGAGCTCGCGCGCGTCGGCCTCGTCGTCGGCGGGCACGTTCTTGACGAGCAGCGGCGGCGGGCCGTCATAGCCCTTGCGCGGCGCCCGCGCCACGATCACGCCGTCGAGCCCCTCGAGCTCGGCGCGCGCCGCGGGGTCGATCTCGTGCCAGTCGGGGATGCCGACGACCCACAGCCGCGCGTAGCGCCGTCCGGCGTCCAGCGCATGGTGCACGCGCTCGGCGCTCAGCCCGTGGCGCGCGGCGATCTGCTCGGCGTCGGCGCGTTCGAAGTCGCGCTCGTTGGAGCCGATGTGACGGGCGGCGTCGGACCTGACGAGGTCGCAGAGGTCCATCAGGAACTGCTCGAGGTGCGCCTCGCCGCCGACGGGGGAGTCGTAGCCGAACAGCAGGATGGCGCGGCCGCTCTGGCCCTTGGGCCACGCGAAGCGCCCGTCGGCGACATGGTGCTCGAGCAGGTAGCGCATGTGGAAGGCGCCCTCCTGCGCGCCGGCGTCGGCGTAGTCGGCGAGCGCCTCCAGCGCGGCGGCGCTGTTGAGCGGGCGCGGGTCGTCCGGACGCTTGGCGGCGGCCTCGCGGTGCGCCGCCGCCTGCTCGCGCATGAAGTCGGAGATCGGGTTCATCGGTCGGCCTGGTCGCCGCGGCGGCGCCAGAGCAGGAAGCCGAGCAGCGCCACCGCCGCGAGCCCGACGCCGGCGATCCCGATCGTCTTGAAGATCGTCTCGGCGGTCGGCCCGAGGAAGTAGGCCAGCAGCCCGACCGACGTCGCCCACGCGATCCCGCCGAGCCCGTTCCAGAACACGAACTCTCCCCACGGCATGCGGTTGATGCCCGCCAGCCAGGCGGCGGCGATGCGCAGGCCCGCGACCCAGCGCCCGAGGAAGACCGCCTTGGCGCCGTGGCGCGCGAAGAACGGCTCGCCCTCCTCGATGATGCGCCGGCGCTGGTCCTCGAACAGGCCAGGGCGCTCCAGCAGCCGGCGCCCGCCCGTGCGGCCGATGAGATAGCCGACGTTGTCGCCGACGATCGCCGCCGCCGCTGCGATGGCGATGACGAACTCGATGTGCACGCGCCCGTCGCTGGCCAGGATCCCCGCCGTGATGAGCGCGGTCTCGCCCGGCACCGGCAGCCCGCTGGACTCCGTCGCGACGAGCCCGAACAGCGCCCAGTACGCGACGCGCGCATTGATGTCCAGGAAGGCGAGGAGGATCCGCGGATCCTCGCGCATCGACCGTCCCGGCCTGCGCGGCCGGACGTAAGGACCGGCGCCCGCGCGACGCGTACTGCGGTGCCGCACGCCTGGCGACGCCACGACGAAGGGAGCTGCATGGCCGTCACGACACTGCACGCGGTCAGATCGGACGGGGGCGACGAGCGCCTGCCGATCGACCACGCCGGCGCCGAGCGCGCCGTCAGCGACCTGCTCGTCGCGCTCGGGCGCGACATCACCGACGAGGGCCTGCGCGAGACCCCGCGGCGCGTCGCGGCCGCCTACGCCGAGCTGCTGACCCACGAGCCCGTGCAGCTGACGACGTTCCCCAACGACGCCGGCTACGACGAGCTCGTGGTCGTGCGCGAGATCCCGTTTCACTCGCTGTGCATGCACCACCTGCTGCCCTTCCACGGCGTCGCGCACGTCGCCTACCTGCCGGGCGAGCGGATCATCGGGCTCTCCAAGCTCGCGCGCGTCGTGGAGCTGTTCGCGCGCGAGCTGCAGCTGCAGGAGCGCCTGACGATGCAGGTCGCGGAGTGCCTGCAGGAGCAGCTCGCGCCCAAGGGCGTCGGCGTGGTCCTGGAGGCCGAGCACCTGTGCATGTCGCTGCGCGGGGTGCAGAAGGCGGGCGCGCGCACGACGACGTCGGCGCTGCTCGGGCTGCTGCGCGACGACGCGCGCACGCGCCAGGAGTTCCTCTCGCTCGTGCGCCGCTGAGGTAAGAACCATGCCCGCGCGGACGCAGACAGCGACATGAGGCAGACGCGCCCAGACTCACCCGCAGCCGACGCCGCCGTCGCGGTCGGCGCGTGGCGCCGGCGGCGCCTGGCGGCGGCGGGCTTCGAGCCCGGCCTGGCGGCCGCGCTCGCCGAGGAGCCGGCCGTCGACCTGCACGAGCTGCTGGTCCTGCTGGACCGCGGCTGCCCGCCTGCGCTCGCCGCCCGCATCCTCGCGCCGCTCGATGCCGGGACCGGCGGCCCGTGATGGCGCCGGGCAGCGGTACCGTCCCGCACGTGGCCGGCGAGCACACCGCGAGTCGCGCGCCCGCGGACGCGCTGGACGCCGAGTCGCGACGCTGGCTGGAGGACCTCGGCGCCAGCGGCCACGCCCATGACGAGGCCGTCGCCCGCCTGCACGAGCTGCTCCTGCGCGCCGCCCGCTTCGAGGTCGCGCGCCGGCGCCGGTCGCTGGCGCACCTGCGCGGCGGCGACCACGACGACCTCGCCCAGCAGAGCGCCGACGACGCGCTCGTCGCGATCCTGCGCAAGCTCGGCGACTTCCGCGGCGAGAGCCGCTTTACGACCTGGGCCTACAAGTTCGCGCTCTACGAGGCCGCCGTGAAGCTGCGCCGCCGCAGCTGGCAGGAGCGCGAGCTGCCGCTGGAGCCCGAGAGCTGGTCGCTCATCGCAGCCGCAGGTGCGTCCCCCGCCGAGCATGCCGCCGAGCACGAGCTGCTCGGCGCGCTGGAGGTGGCGATCGCGGACGCGCTGAGCGCCCACCAGCGCGAGGTCCTCGTGGCGATCACGCTCAACGGCGTCCCGATCGACGTGCTCGCCGAGCGGCTGAACACGACGCGCGGCGCGCTCTACAAGACGCTGCACGACGCGCGCAAGAAGCTGCGCCGCGCGCTGGCCGCCGACGGCTTCGACGTCGCCGACGCGGGCGGGGGGCAGGCATGACCGGCCCGCGCGCGCTCGTCGCGGCGCTCCTGGGCCCGGGCGAGCCCGAGCTCACCTGCGACGCCTGCTTCGACGAGCTCGATCGCTACGTCGATCTCGAGCTGGCCGGCGCGGACGCCGAGCGCGCAGTGCCCGGCATGCGCGCGCACCTCGCAGGCTGCCCCGCCTGCGGCGAGGACCACGACAGCCTGCTCGAGTACGCCCGCGACGGCTCGCAGTAGGCGCTCGGTCGACAGCGCGAACCTCGCTAGCCTCGATCTGCGAGATGAGCGTCAGAGCACGCTGAGCGCGAGCAGCGCGACCACGCACGCTGCGACGAGGCCGATGACCACGGCGGTTGCGAACGAGTCCGCGGCGCCGAGGCGGTGCTCACCCATCACCGACGGATCGCGGGCGAGCGCGCGCAGAAACGGCAGGATCGCGAGCAGCAGCACCGCGTTGAGCGCTTGGGAGAGAAACAGGATCGGGACCAGCGGCGCACCCGGGATCAGCACCAGCGTGACCGCCGCCAGCACGCTCGCGCCGTAGGCGCCGTAGAACAGCGGTGCCTCGGCGAAGCCGTCGTTGAGATCGCAGGGCTTGTCGAACGCCTCTGCCACCGAGTAGGCCGTCGACAGCGGCACCACGGCGGCCGCGAGCAGTCCTGCCCCGACGAGCCCCACGCCGAAGAGCGCCTGCGCGGCGTCGCCGGCGAGCGGTCTCAGCGCGCCGGCGGCGTCGGCCGCGTCGTGGATGTGGCGCCCATGGACGTGCAGCGTCGCCGCGCAGGCGACGACGACGAAGACCCCGATGATGCCGGTCAGCACGGCGCCGCTGATGACGTCGACGCGCTCGTAGCGCAGGTCCTCGACCTTCAGCCGCTTGTCGACGGCGTAGGACTGGATGAACGCCAGGCCCCACGGCGCGAGCGTCGTGCCGACCGTCGCGACCACGGCGAGCACCGCGCTGCGGGTCAGGGGCATGCCGGGCACGAGCAGCCCGTGCGCGGTCGCGCCCCAGTCGGGATGTGCGAGCAGCCCGGAGACGACGTACGCGACGAAGATCGCGCTCAGTGCGAGCAGCACGTGCTCGATGCGGCGAAAGGACCCGCGCAGGACGAGCACGCTCACGGCTGCGGCAGCGAGCGGCACGCTGACGTACCGGCTCGTCGCGCCGAGCACCTGCATCCCTGCCGCGACGCCCGCGAACTCGGCGCAGATCGTGCCGACGTTCGCGATCAGCAGCGCGGTCAGCGCGCCCTTGGTCGCGCGGCGTCCGTAGCGCTCGTCGACGAGGCGCATGAGGCCCTTGCCGGTGACGACGCCGGTGCGGACGGCGAGTTCGTGGAACACGATCAGCGCGACGGTCGACAGTGCGAGGACCCACAGCAGCCGATAGCCGTAGTCTGCGCCGAGGATCGAGTACGTCGTGATCCCGGCCGGATCGTCGTCGGACAGGCCGGCCAGCAGCCCGGGCCCGAGGACCGCGACCAGCGCGAGCAGCCCGGCGCGGCGGCCTCGAAGCGACGCGAGCCTGCGGTGAGGATGACGGAGGACGAGATGCGGCCGCGGGCGATCGGCGCGACCCCGGCGGCGGAGTGGGCCGTCGGCATCCATCGCGCGGCGAACGCTAGCCGGTCACGTCACGGCGCTCCAGGCACCATGCCCCGGCCGCGGCGAGCAGCGCGCCGGCGGCGGCGAGGACGATGAAGCCGGCGACGTCGAGCCCGCTCTGCAGGGGCGCACCGTAATAGCGAAACGCCGACACCCAGCGCAGCGGCGCGACAGCGTCGCTCAGCCTGCCGACGAGGTCGAAGATGTACATCGCTCCCAGCACCGCTGCCGCCACGCCCAGTACCTGCCCGGCGCGATGGACGAGCCCGGCGGCGAGCGTCGCGCAGCCCGCGAAGAACATCGCGAGCGCCCACACCCCGGCGAGTCCCGCGGCAAGATTCCCTGCCCGGACCGCGTCGCCTGCGATCACGCCGCCGACGGTGGTCAGCGCGCCGTCGATCACCAGCACCACGGCGGCGGTGATCGCGGCCGTCGCGAAGGCCCCCGCGACGATCGTCCGGCGCGCGACGGGCGCCGCGAGCAGCGCATCGAGGTAGCCCTGCTCCTCCGCGCCGGCGATCGCGTTCGCGACCGACCGCATCGCGCAATACGCCAGCGCGAACGGCAGCACGATGCTGAACATCTCGGCATTGAGGTACGCCTCGATCGTGCCGAGGTCGGTGATCCCGAAGGCGTCCTTGATGCCCGCCGGGTAGCCGGCGACCGCGGTGCCGAGGGAGTCGTGGATCGACGGGAACAGCCCGACTTCGAACGCGCTCGCGATCCCCAGGCCGGTACCCCAGAGCAGCGCGCCGCGGCGGTCGTCGGACAGACCGCGCCGCACGAGTGCGACGAGTTGCGTGCGAAACGGCGTTCGTGTTCTCGTGTCGCGGATCACTGTGGCCGCGCCATTCACGACGACCGCTCCTGGTCGCTGTAGAGCGCGAGGAATATCTCCTCGAGGCTTGGGGGTGCGAGTTCGAGATCGACGATCTCGTGGTGGGCCAGCGCCTTGACGACGCTGTCCAGCGCGGTCGCCTCGACACCGAAGCGCACGCGCTGCCCATCCACGACGACGTCGCGCACGCCGGCCAGCCAGCGCAGTTCCGACGGGGCGACCGCGCCCGCGAACTCGACCGTGGCGTGCCGGAAGCGTCGCGCGGTGAGATCGGCGACGTGCTCGACCGCGACCAGGCGGCCGTCGCGGATGATCGCGACGCGGTCGCAGAGCCGCTCGACCTCCTCGAGGTCGTGCGAGGACAGCAGCACGGTCGCGCCGCGATCGCGTTCCTGCGCGACGAGCTCGTGAAAAGCCTCCTGCATGAGCGGGTCCAGGCCGCCCGTCGGCTCGTCGAGGATCAGCAGCTCCGGTGCATGAAAGAACGCCTGGATGATCCCGATCTTCTGGCGGTTGCCGCGCGACAGGTGCCCGATCGGACGGTCCAGATCCGCATGGAAGCGCTCGGCGAGCGCTTCCGTCCGGCCAAGTCCGTCGACGCCGCGCAACGCCGCCAGCAGCGACACGACCTCGCGGCCGGTGCGCCGCGGGTCCCAGGCGAACTCGCCGGGCAGGTTGCCGAGGCGTGCCCGGATCGCGAGGCTGTCGCGACGGCTGTCGAGCCCGAACAGCCGCGCGCTGCCGCTCGTGGGGTGCAGGAGGTTCAGCAGGGTGCGGATCGTGGTCGTCTTGCCTGCGCCGTTGGGCCCGAGAAAGCCGAACACCTCGCCGCGCAGCACCGTCAGCGAGACGTCCTCGATCCCCCGGGCGTCGCCGTAGCGCTTGGTCAGCCGATCGGTCTCGATCACCGATTCGGCGGCGTCGACATGGTCGGCGACGATGCGGTCTGCCGCGATCGTGCTCATGCGCCTACGCCTCGCCCACGATGACCTTGATGCGCAGGGTGTTGTCGGGCCCGATGGTATGGATGCCTGACGCGTAGTCCTCGCCGGCCGTCGTGGTCATCGAATACGTGCCGGCCGTCGGGAACGTGACCGAGCTGCGTGCGCCCATGTGACTCATCGACGCGGCGGTGAACTGCGCATGGGGGCCCGCGACGCGCACCAGCCGCTGCGGCATCACGTCGTTGTTCTGGACGTGCAGCAGCCCGCCCGCTGCGATGTGCAGCGTCGCGCTCGGTGCGCCGGGGGCGGCGCCGTTGACTGCGAGCGTGTGGCATCCGCGCGTGACGTGATCGATCATCACGGTCGCGCTGGCCGGCAGCGTCGAGGCCCGTAGCCCGCTGGCCTGCGTTCCACCCGCCGTCTGCGGAGTCGTGCCTGCGCTGATCACGAGCGCGGTGACCGACAGGGTGACCGCGGCGAAGATTCCGACACCGGCCAGGATCTCCAGCAGGAGCTTGCCTCTGACGTTGACCTGCTCGTCGAACTTCTGTTGGTCGGTCTGCATGGCGTGCCTTTGGTCACAGGGCTCCCCGGGATCCGCCGGGCCGTTTGTTCGTCCTTCGCAGCGTCCCAGCCCGCATCGGCTGCGCCATCCGTAGCGCGGCGCCGTCGTGTCACGGGAAACCCGTAGCCCGGAGCACCTACCATCTAGCCTGCCCCAGATC
>JAXDFS010000348.1:0-10653 GCA_034665465.1 Solirubrobacteraceae bacterium | reverse complement strand
CGGTTCTGCAGCCCGTAGTAGTACAGGCGCGTGACGCGGTCGGGATGGGCGTCGATGTAGTCGAACATGAAGTTCGTCGCATCGGCCGCGCGCACCTCGTCGAAGGGGTACGTCACGCGCCCGCTGCCGTCGACGTAGCGCACGAGGCCGGCGCCCTCGGTGAGCCAGATCTCGCCGGTGGTCGCGGCCAGCAGCGGGTCGGTGCCGGTCGTGCGCAGGTGGTTGACGTCCTCGTAGTTGTGGATCCCCCAGGCCTTCGGCGCCGTCGCGAGGAAGGGCGTCATGGCGCGCACGTAGCCGGGCGCGTCGGTGCTGTCGAGCAGCTCGGCGCCGAGCACCGTGCAGGTCGGGCAGACGGCGACCATCGCGTTGTAGAAGCCGGCCGCCGCCTGCGGGCTGCGCGCCGGCGGCTGGCTGGCGACGTTGGCCTCGTTCCACGGGCCGAACTCGGTCACGGCGGGCCAGCGCTGGCGAAATGCCCTGAAGGCGGCCGTGTAGTCGGCGACCGACGGCAGGACGCACGGCGCGCTCGGGCAGCGCGTGCCGGGCACGCGGTTGAAGATCACGAGCGGGCGCAGGCCGCGCGCCTTGGCGGCCGCCAGCCAGGCGTCGACCGGCGCCGGGTCGGCGAGCGCGGCGTCCCAGCGCACCACGAGGCGCGCCGCGGTCATGCTCAGCTCGCTGTGCAGGCGTGCGTCGCCGAGCGACTCGGGGTGCTGATCGCTGAGGCCCCCGATGTCGAAGGCCGCGGCGGGAGCCGCGGACGCAAGCGCGAACAGGACGGCGAGGGCGAGGACGAGTCGGCTCACGAGAAGCCGACCGTACAGGTGGGCTGCGTGCCGGCGGACGGATGTCCGGCCGGGGCGAGCCTGGCCAGGCGGGGCGGGGGCACGCGAGTGCTCTGCGGGACGAGCCCCCGCCCGGAGGGATCCTGGTGCGACGGGCGTGCGCCCGGCGCGTCAGCTAGTTGTCGCCGCCGCCGTGGCGATCGCCGTGATCGTCGTTGACGTCGGTGGAGGGGACCGAAGGCATCGAGGATGCGTCGGCTCCGGGACCCGTGACGGGCGTGGGCGGGGAGACCGGCGTGGTCGTTGCAACATCGAAGGCCTTCTTCTTGCCGCGCTGGCGATGACGCCTACCGTGACGTGACATGTGATCCCACTTTCTTGCTCGGGGTGATCGGCGTGTGAGGCAAGCTACCTGCGGCTCGGTCACAGCTTCGACAACGATTGGCAAAGAATCGGCAAAGCGTCCGGGAGCGGTGGACGAACGGTCTACGCTCGACCCGTGCGAGCTGTCAGAGAACGCCTGCGCGCGCTGCTGTCCACCGGCGAGGGCGGCGAAGGGCTGATCGCGGCGGCGCCCCCCGTGGCGGTGCGCGACATCTTCTGCCGCTTCTGGCCCTACGCCCGCCCGTATCGCAAGTGGCTGGGGTTCAGCCTGATCTTCATCGTCATCGGGCCGGCGATCGACGCGGCGATGATCTGGATGTTCAAGATCGTCGTCGACGAGGTCCTGGTCCCGCGCAACTTCGATCCCTTCTGGTGGATCGCCGCTGCCTACGTCGGCCTGACGCTGCTGTCGGGGATCGTGGGCTTCGCGGACGAGTACATCTCCACCTGGGTGGGCCAGCACTTCCTGCTCGACCTGCGCACGCGCCTGTTCGCGCACCTGCAGTCGCTGCCGCTGGGCTTCTTCGAGCGCCGCCGTCAGGGCGATCTGCTCGCGCGGCTGACCGGCGACATCGGCGCGATCGAGAGCCTCGTCCTGTCGGGGGTCGCCGACCTGCTCTCCTACGTCTTCAACGTCATCTTCTTCACCGCCGCGCTGTTCTACCTGCAGTGGGACCTGGCGCTGATCTCGCTGATCGTCGCCCCGCTGTTCTGGGTCACCGCGAAGCGCTTCTCCAAGCTCATCCGGCGGGCCTCGCGCGAGCGCCGGCGGCGCAGCGGCTCGCTCACGGCGGTCGCCGAGGAGTCGCTCGGCAACGTGCAGGTGGTGCAGGCCTACAACCGCCAGGACTACGAGGTCGAGCGCTACAAGCGCGAGGCGATCGGGTCCTTCCGGGCGACGATGGCCTCGATGCGCCTGCGTGCGCTCTTCACGCCGGTCGTGCAGCTCATCGAGCTCGGCGGGGCGCTGCTCGTGATCGGGCTGGGCACCTACAAGCTCTCGCAGGGCGAGCTGAGCCTCGGCGGGCTGCTGGCATTCATGACCTACCTCACCCGCCTGTACGACCCGATCCGCTCGCTGACGAAGCTGACGACGACGGTCTACGCCGCCTCGGCGGGCGCCGAGCGCGTCATCGAGCTGCTCGACGAGCAGCCCGCCGTGGTCGACCGCCCCGGCGCGCGCACGCTCGGCCGGGCGCGGGGCGAACTGAGCGTCGACGGCGTCACCTACCGCTATCCCGACACCGACCGCGACGCCGTGGCGGACGTCTCCTTCGACGTCGGCCCGGGCGAGACGCTCGCGCTCGTGGGCGGCAGCGGGGCCGGGAAGTCGACGCTCGCCAAGCTGCTGCTGCGCTTCCACGAGCCTTCCACGGGCGCGATCTCGATCGACGGCCAAGACGTGCGCGACCTCACGCTGCACTCGCTGCGCGAGAACGTCGCCGTGCTCCTGCAGGAGACGCTCGTCTTCGAGGGGACCGTGCGCGAGAACATCGCCTACGGGCGCCACGACGCGACCGACGAGGAGGTGCAGCGCGCAGCTCGCGCGGCGGACGCCCACGACTTCGTCGCGGCGCTGCCGGACGGCTACGACACCCGGATCGGCGAGCGCGGGCGCCGGCTGTCGGGCGGGCAGCGCCAGCGCATCGCGATCGCGCGCGCGATGGTGCGCGACGCGCCGATCCTGATCCTCGACGAGCCGACCACGGGCCTGGACAACGAGTCCACGCAGCGCGTGATGGCGCCGATGCGCCGGCTCATGGAGGGCCGCACGACGATCGTGATCTCCCACAACCTCATGACCGTTCGCAGCGCGACCGAGATCGTCGTGCTCGAGCAGGGCCGCGTCGTCGAGCGCGGAACGCACGGCGAGCTGCTCGCGCTCGACGGCGCCTATGCGCAGATGTGGCGCTCGCACGACGACGAGGCCGCGCCCGCGGGCGCACCCGCGGAGTAGGTCGATGCGCGACGGCGAGCCCCCGCTGGAGGAGGGGGACCTGCTCGCGCCGGGCTACGAGGTGCGATTCCACATCGCGCGCAGCCGTGTCCTGGACGTCTACGACGTCTGGAGCCACGAGCGCGACACGCACTGCGTCGCAAAGACGCTGCGGCCCGAGCGCCTGCAGGAGCCCAAGCCGCGCCGGCGCCTGTACCGCGAGGGGCGCATCCTGCTCGCCATGACGCACCCGCACGTGGTGCGCGCCTACGAGATGCTCGCCGGCGCGCGGCCCGTTTTGGTCCTCGAGCCGCTCACGGGCGGCTCGCTGGACCACGCGCTGCGCGCGGACGGCCCGCTGGACCCCGGCGTCGTCGCGCGCCTGGGCGTCCAGCTGTGCTCGGCGATGCACTACGTCCACGGCCGCGGACTCGTGCACTCAGACCTCAAGCCCGCGAACGTCATGGGCGACCGCGGCTTCGCCAAGGTCCTGGACTTCAGCCTCGCGCGCGCCCCCGGCCGCGGCCACGCCGGCCGCGGGACGGTCGCCTACATGGCGCCCGAGCAGGCGCGCGGCAGCCTGACCTCCTGGCCGGCGGACGTCTGGGGCATCGGCGCGGTCCTGTACGCCGCGCTCACCGCCCGCGCGCCGTTCCCGCCCGCCGACGGCGCGCCGCGCTACCCCCAGCTCGCGCGCACCGCCGATCCCGTCGGCGCGCATCGCGAGCTGGCGCCGGAGTTCGCCGAGCTCGGCGCCATCGTCGCCGACTGCCTGGAGCCCGACCCACGGGCGCGGCCGGTGGTCGGCGAGCTCGCCGATCGGCTCGACTGGCTCGTGGAGGACGAGGAGTAGGGGCGCAGGGTCACCGGCGCTTCACGCGGTGAATGTCGGATTTTGAGCGGCATGCGCGCAATATCCAACACTCGTGTCCCCACCGCCAACCGGACCGAGCCCCTCCTCGATGCCGGAGCGCCGGCGCGCAACCGCGCGACCCAACCAAGCGCCACCCGCGCCCTACCCCAGTGCCACCGTTCGCCCGTCCACGAAGTCCTCCGACGAGCCGACGATCTCGTCGACGAGCTCTTGGGGCACCGGGACGTCGGTCGTGAAGACCATCACGGCCAGCTGGGCGTCGCCGTTGTCGGGCGAGTGGCCGACGGCGGCCGATCCGATGTTCACGCCGTGCGCGCCGAACAGCGTGCCGACCCGGCCGATCACGCCGGGCACGTCGCGGTAGCGAAAGAGCGTGACGTGCGGCTCGAGCTGAAGGTTGAAGCGCTGCCCCCAGGCCTGCAGCAGGTGGGGCCGGTTGCGGTTGCCGATCGTGGTCCCGGCGACCGTCGTGCGCGCGGCTCCGCAGACCACGGTCACGCGGACGAGGTCGGTGAAGTCGCGGGCCGTCTTGCTCGACGTCTCGAAGACCTGGATGCCGCGCTCCTCGGCGATCGCGTGGGCGTTGACGTCGTTGATCGGCTCCTCGGTGCGGCCCTGCAGCGCGCCGAGCAGGACCGCGATGCCCAGCGGCCGCGTGTCGCGCTCGGCGATACGGCCGTTGCACTCGATCTCGATCTGCTCGATCGAGCCGCACCGCGCCAGCGACGTCCCGAGGCGCCCGAGCTGGGTGCACAGCGGCTGAAAGGGCCCGAGCACCTCCATGTCCTCGGGCGCGATCGCGGGGACGTTGACGGCGGTCGTCACGCTGCCGCCCTGCAGGGCCGCGACGACCTGCTCGGCCGCCTGGTAGCCCGCGCGGTCGGTCGCCTCCGCGGTCGAGGCGCCGAGGTGCGGCGTGACGATGACGTTGGGGTAGTGGAAGAGCGGGTGCTCGGTGATCGGCTCGGACTGGAAGACGTCCAGCGCCGCGCCGGCGACCTTGCCGCTGTCGAGCGCCGCCTGCAGGTCGGCGTCGACGATCAGCGTGCCGCGCGCGACGTTGAGGATGCGCACGCCGTCGCGCATCTTCGCGAACGCGGCCGCATCGAGCCAGCCCGTGGTCTCGGGCGTGTTGGGCAGGTGGATCGTGATGAAGTCGGCCTGTGCGTAGAGGTCGTCGGACGTGTCCATCTTCTCGACGCCGCTGTTGGTGTAGCGCTCGGCCGCGACGTACGGGTCGTAGGCGACGACGCGCATGCCGAACGCCCGCGCGCGCGTCGCGACGAGCTGGCCGATGCGCCCGAAGCCGAGCACCCCGAGCGTCTTGTCCATGAGCTCGGTCCCGCTGAACTTGCTGCGCTCCCACTTGCCGGACGTCAGCGAGCCGTGCGCCTGCGGGATGTTGCGCGCCAGCGAGAGCAGCAGCGCCATCGTGTGCTCGGCGGCGGTGACGATGTTCGAGCGCGGCGCGTTGGCGACGACGATGCCGGCCTTCGTCGCCGCCGTCACGTCGATGTTGTCGACGCCGACGCCCGCCCGCGCGATGACGCGCAGGCTGGCGGCGCGGGCGATCAGGTCGGCGTCGAGCTTGGTCGCCGAGCGGATGAGGATCCCCTCGTAGTCGCCTATGCGCTGCTCGAGCTCCTCGCGCGTCCAGCCGACGCCGAGGTCGACGTCGAAGCCCGCGACCTGCAGGAGCTCGAAGCCGGAGTCGCCGACGGCCTCCGCCACCAGGACGCGCATCAGGACGCCACCCGCTCGACGACCCAGTCGATGCAGCTCGTCAGCGCCTGGACGTCCGCGGGCTCGATCGACGGGAACATCGCGATCCGCAGCTGGTTGCGCCCGAGCTTGCGGTAGGGCTCGACGTCGACGACGCCGTTGGCCCGCAGCGTCGCCGCGACGCGCTTGCCGTCGACGCCGTCGTCGAGGTCGATCGTGCCGACGACGAGCGACCGCTTGGCCGGGTCGGCGACGAACGGCGTCGCGTACGAGGACGCCTCGGCCCAGCCGTAGAGGTGATCCGACGACTGCGTCGTGCGCCCCACGCACCAGTCCATGCCGCCCTGCCCGAGCATCCAGTCCAGCTGGTCGGCGAGGAGCACCAGGGTCGCGATCGACGGCGTGTTGTAGGTCTGGTTCAGGCGCGAGTTCGCCAGCGCCGTCCCGAGGCTCAGGAACTCCGGGATCCACCGGTCGCTCGCGGCGATCTGCTCGATGCGCGCGGCGCCCGCCGGGCTGAGCAGCGCGAACCACAGCCCGCCGTCGGAGCCCAGGTTCTTCTGCGGCGCGAAGTAGTAGACGTCGGACTGCGACGCGTCCAGCGGCAGGCCGCCCACGCCGGAGGTCGCGTCGATGACGACGAGCGCGTCGCCCGCGTCCACCGGACGCACGACCGGTGCCATGACGCCGGTCGAGGTCTCGTTGTGCACCCAGGCGAGAACGTCCGCCGACGGGTCGGCGACGGGGTCGGGCGCGTCGCCGGGCTCGCTGGAGACGACGATCGGATCGGCGAGGAAGGGCGCTGCCGCCGTCGCGTCGGCGAACTTGCTGCCGAACTCGCCGAAGACGAGATGCAGCGCGCGCTCGCGGACGAGGCCGAAGCTCGCGGCATCCCAGAACGCGGTCGTGCCGCCGTTGCCCAGGGCGATCTCGTAGCCCTCGGGCGCGCCGAGCAGCTCGGCCAGGCCGGTGCGGACGCGGCCGACGAGCTCCCTGACGGGCTTCTGGCGGTGCGACGTCCCCATGAGGGCGGCCGATTCGCCTGCGAGGCGTGCGAGCTGCTCGGGGCGGATCTTCGATGGGCCGCAGCCGAAGCGGCCGTCGGCCGGCAGGAGCGCTGGTGGGATCTCGAGCTCGGTGCTCGTCGTCATGGCATGGGTCCTCGTGTTCGGGTGCGACGAGAAAGGACGATGCCCAGGCGTGCGGCGGCGACTGCTCCGCCGCTCCCCGGTGGTGTGCTCCACCCGAACGCCAGTTGCGACGGCGCGAGGGAGTCTAGCGGGGCTCGCTCGTCCCTACTCGTGAAAGTCGGTGTCGATCCAGTCCATCATCGCGCGCAGCTCCCTGCCGGTCGTCTCGACCTGCGTGGCGGCCTGCTCGGCGCGCATGCGCTTGAAGTTCTCCTGGCCGGCGCGGTTCTCGGCGATCCACTCGCGGGCGAAGTCGCCGGACTGGATCTCCTCGAGGATCTGCTTCATGCTGGCCCGCGTATCGTCGGTGATCACGCGCTTGCCGCGCGAGTAGTCGCCGTACTCGGCCGTGTTGGAGATCGAGTAGCGCATCCCCGCCAGGCCCTTCTCGTACATGAGGTCGACGATGAGCTTGAGCTCGTGCAGGCACTCGAAGTAGGCCATCTGCGGGTCGTAGCCCGCCTCGACGAGGGTGTCGAAGCCGGCCTGGACGAGCTCTGACGCGCCGCCGCAGAGGACGGCCTGCTCGCCGAAGAGGTCGGTCTCGGTCTCCTCGCGAAACGTCGTCTCGAAGACGCCGCCGCGGGTGCAGCCGATGCCGCGCGCGTACGCGAGCGAGAGCTGCTGCGCGTCGCCGTGGGGATCCTGCTCGATGGCGATCAGGCCCGGGACGCCCGAGCCCTCGGTGTACTGGCGCCGGACGAGATGGCCTGGGCCCTTGGGGGCGATGAGCGCGACGCCGGCGCCCGGAGGCGGCTGCACCTCGCCGTACAGGATCGAGAAGCCGTGGCCGAACAGCAGGAGGTTGCCGTCGGCGATCCCGTCGCGGACCGCGCCCTCGTAGACCTCGCGGTGCAGCTCGTCGGGCACGAGCATCATCACGAGGTCGCCGCGGCTGGCGGCGTCGGCGACCGGCAGGACCTCGAGGCCGTGCGAGCGAGCCTTCTCGGCCGAGGCGGAGTCCTCTCGCAGCCCTACGACGACGTCGACGCCGGAGTCCTTGAGGTTGCGCGCGTGGGCGTGGCCCTGCGAGCCGTAGCCGATGATCGCGACGGTCTTGCCGTCGAGCAGGGTGAGGTCAGCGTCTTCGTCATAGAACATGGCGGCCATCCTAGATGCCCGGGTTTGCGGACGGGGTCGCGGCCGCATCCGCGTTTGCTGACCCCGCCCAGCGGTGATAACCCGATCGGGCAAGGCGGTGGGGACGCTGCCGGGCTCATGTCATCTAGCTGAAGACGACTGCGCTGCAGATCGGACCAGCTGCACTACCTGCGTAGCGCAGCACGTGGAGCACAGCGCAGCCGAAGTCCCAGCTACATACCGACCGACGAAGGATCCCGTGGCCTCCCGCGGCGCCCCTGCGTTCCGTCACCGCATCGCAGCGCCCATCGATGGCGCGGTTGCGCAACGTCACGATCACCGATCCCTCGGGAGGAGCACCCATGGCCGCAACACCCGTGCTCATCCGCGCGTTCTGAAACGCCGGGAGAGACACATGGCAATCTGCGAAGCACAGCAAGCCCCCCGGAGGACGCCGGCCCGTCCGGGGTCCCCCTACGACACCCTGTCCAGGCGCACCGAGCGCGAGCTGCTGCGGCGCGCCGCTGCAGGAGACCGGATCGCACGCGAGCGGCTGACCGAGCGCTTCATGCCGCTGGCACGCTCGCTGGCGATGCGCTACCAGCGCACGGCGGAGCCCTTCGACGATCTGCTGCAGGTCGCCTCGCTCGGGCTCGTCAAGGCGATCGACGGCTTCGATCCGGAGCGGGAGATCGCCTTCAGCTCCTACGCGGTGCCGACGATCCTCGGCGAGATCAAGCGCTACTTCCGCGACCGCACCTGGTCAGTGCGCGTCCCGCGCGGCCTGCAGGAGCTGTCGCTGCGAGTCGACCGGGCCGTGGGCCAGCTGGCCGACGAGCTGCAGCGCCAGCCGACGGTCCCCGAGATCGCCGCCGCCCTGTGCTGCGACGAGGAGTCCGTCATGGATGCCCTGCGGGCCGGCGGCGCATATCGCGCGCTGTCCTTCGACACGCCGCGCCGCAGCGACGACGACACGACCACGCTCGGCGACAGCATCGGCGCGCACGAGTGTGGTTTCGACCGCGCCGAGCAGCGCGCGCTGCTCGGCACGCTGCTCACGCACATCACGCCGCGCGAGCGCGACGTGCTGCGCCTGCGCTTCGAGGAGGACATGACCCAGGCGGAGATCGGCGCGATCATCGGCGTCAGCCAGATGCAGGTGTCGCGGATCATCCGCCACGCGGTGGAGCGCCTGCGGGCCGTCGCATAGCCGGCGAGCCGGCGCGGCCCGGGCCCGGCTACGCGCTCGCTGCGGCGACGTGCGTGCGGCCGGGCAGCGCGACGCTGCCGCCGGGGTCGACGTACTCGGCGAGTCGCGCGTCGATCGCGTCGCGCAGGTCGTCGCGCTGTGCCGGGCGCAGCGCGCCAACCTGCTCGGCGAGATTCCAGGAGAGATCGAGCTGCACGTCCCACCACGTATCGAGGTCGGGGTAGCGGAAGACGATGTCGACCTGCTCGACGACGATGTCGGTGAAGCCCGTCTCCTCCAGCAGCGAGCGGATGCGGCCCGGGTCGCGGAAGGCGAACATGTTCGGCGCGTCGAGATCGGGCTCCTCGGCCTGCGCCAGCGCGCGGGCCTCGGCCATCGGGACGGCCGCCCAGGGATTGTCGGCCGGGTCGGTCCACGCGGCGAGCGCCACGCGCCCGCCGGGGCGCAGGACCCGCCGCGTTTCCCCCAGCGCGGTCTGCGGATCGGCGAACAGCATGTAGCCCCAGCGCGCCAGCACGCCATCGAGATGCGCGGTCGGCAGGTCGATCCACTCCGCGTCGATCGTCTGAAACTCGACGTTGGAGACGCCGAGCTCGGCGGCGCGGGCGCGGGCGACGCCGACCATCTCCTCGACGGCGTCGGAGCTGATCAGCGTCCCCCCGGGGGCGATCAGCTCAGCGGCGAGGAAGCCGGTGTCGCCGGGCCCGGCGGCCAGCTCGAGCACGCGGTGCCCGGGCTGCGGGTCGATCGCGTCGACGAGCCAGGCCGACACCGGGTGGGCGGCGGCCTGGAAGACCTCGCGGTTGGCCCCCCATCCGGCCGCGGACCGAGCCCAGCGGTCGAGGCTCGCGCTGCGGTACGCCGCCGGGTCCTCGCTCATCAGCCCTTCACGGTGAAGCGGACGATCCGGTCGCGCGCCGCGGCGGAGTTGCCGAACGCGCCGGCGCCGTCGGTTCCGTAGACGCTGACGCGGTAGGTCCCGGCGACCGTCTTGATCCTCGACGCGAGCCGGTAGGCCCAGGTGCCCTGGCGCACGCCGGTGCGGATCAGCACCGGCTTGTCGCACGAGCGGCTGACGAATCCCGTCTTGGGCTCCAGCCAGATGCAGCGCTTGGCCGCCGCCGTCGTCGCGGCCGACCTGGCCTTCTTCTTCTTCGCCTTCTTCTTGGGAGCGACCGACAGTCGCTCGAGCGTGATGAAGACGGCCGAGACGCCGGACGGGTCCTTGGCGCCGCCCACGAACGTGAGCCGCGTGCGCTTGCGCGTCGTGACCTTGCGTGCCTTCTTGCCCTTGGTCTTGCTCTTGACGGTCTTCGTGCTCTTCGTGAACAGCGAGATCGACTGGTTGGCCTTCGGCTGGGTGATGACGACGACCGGCGGCGAGCCGTCGGTGAGCTTCACGGGCGTGGTGAACGGGGCGCTCGAGGCGCCTTGGCGGTCCACGACGACGAGCTGCACGACGACCGTCC
>JAXDFS010000347.1:0-11238 GCA_034665465.1 Solirubrobacteraceae bacterium | reverse complement strand
GGGCTCGGCGACGGCGACGGCCTGGGCGGGTTCGGCTCCGCCTTCAACGAGGACATCGCCTCGCTGGAGGAGATCGGCGGCGGCGGTGGCGACACCGGCTTCGCCGAGGAGCTCGCCGACCTCGACGTCCCGGAGAGCAGCTAGCAACAGTCAGGCGTGCGCGCCCGCCCGGGTCTCCCGGGCGGGCGCGTTCGTCGTTGCGGGCCCGTCGCACCGGCAGGTCGCCTAGCCGCGGCGCCCGCGCGTCAAGAAGCGCCCGCGCCGGGCCGATCACCTGGGCATGGGACGCCGCCGCCGCCTGGTCGCGCTCGCCGTGCTGGCCTGCCTGGCCACCGTGGCGGCCGTGGCGCGCGGCGGTGAGCGCGCGGTGCCGTCCGCGCCGGCGGCCGTGCGGTCCTCCCCGCCGCAGCTCGCGCAGGGCGCGCCGCCGGCTCTCGCCGAGCCCGCGCATGCGATCTCCGCGGCCGGCGCGCGCCGCATCGGCGTACGGCGCGCCCGCGCCGCACGGCGCGCGGCTCTTCGGGTCCTGCGCCGCTCGCGCACCGTGCCCGGCGCGCTGCGCCGCGCCTGGCTCGCCGGGGCGATCGACGCCACCGAGCTCGCAGACCTGCGCCGCGTCTGGTGGACCGCCGGGCGCGCCCACGAGCGCCTGGGAGGGCGCCGGCGGGCGGAGCTGGGAGCGGTGATCGACGTCGCGGCCGGGCTCGCCCGTGAGCGCCGCCTGACCCCGAGCCGGCTGGAGCCGGTCTTCCTCACGCTGCGGCGCAACCGCGACTTCTGGGCGAGCCGGCCGCTGCCGGCCGGGGGCGCGCGCTACGTCTTCGGCCGCGACCCCGTGACCTTTCAGTACTACGCCGGGCGCGGGCTGCAGATCCAGCCGCTGGCGAGCTTCGGGCGCACCAACGCGCTGGCGAACGTGTGCCTGCATCCGACCGAGCGTTACCACTGCCGCCCGCTGGCGCTGCGCCGGCTCCTGGACCGGATGGTGGCCCTGGGCTCCGTCAGGGGCGGCTTTCTCGCCTGGGAGTATCTGTTCGGCTTCGGCCACGGCGCGCCCCCGTGGGTGAGCGCGATGACGCAGGCCACCGGGGCGCAGGCCCTCGCCCGCGGGCGCCGCGTGCTCGGGGAGCCGCGCTACGGCGCCGCCGCCAGGCGCGCGCTCGGGGCCTTCGAGCAGCCGCCGCCGACGGGCGTCGCCGTCGCGACGGGCGCCGGCAGCCGCTACACGATGTACTCCTTCGACCCGGGGCTGCGGATCCTCAACGGCGAGCTGCAGGCCGTCATCGGCCTGCGCGACACCGCGACGCTGCTGCACAGCGTGCGCGCCCGGCGGCTGTACGCCCGCGGCGAGCGCGTGGCGCGCCAGGCGGTGCGGGCGTTCGACACCGGCGCTTGGTCGCTCTACAGCCAGAACGGCCGCGAGTCGACGCTCGGCTATCACGAGCTGCTCGGCGGCTTCCTCGACGGCCTCTGCCGCCGCACGGCGGCCCAGGTCTACTGCGCGACCGGCCGGCGCTTCGCCCGCTACGTGCGCGAGCCGCCGCGCGTGCACCTGCGCCGGCTGCGCGCAGTCCGGGCGCGCCGCGCGACCGCGATCGCCTTCTCGCTGTCGAAGCTCTCGCGCGTGACCGTGCGGGTCTGGGACCGCCGCGGCCTGGAGCTGCGGCGCGACCTGCAGCTCACGCGCGGGCCTCACAGCATCCGCTGGGTGCCGTTCCTGCACGGCCGCCACCGCCTGCAGATCGTCGCCACGGGCCCGGCCGGCACGCGCGCGATCCTGCGGCGCACGGTGCGGGCGAAGGCGCGCCCGCGGGCACATCGGCGCACGGCGGCGAAGCGGGCTAGCCGGACCCCCCGAGCTCGCGCAGGGCGTCGCGCAGCAGCGAGCGCGCGGACGAGCGCATGATCTCGACGGCCTCGTCTCTGGTCTGCCCCGCGATGTCGGTGAGCCAGACGAGCGCGTCGATGCCGACGGTGGCGGCGATCGCCAGCACGAGGCGCTCGAGGTCCGCGTCCGCGAGCCGGCCACGCAGCGGCGCGAGCGCGTCGGTCACCCAGACGATGCGCCGCCCCGTGCGAAACGGGAGGTCTGCGCGGCCGGCGGGGTCGGGATCCAGCGACAGGCGCAGCATGCTGCGCAGGGCGGCCTCGTGCTCGACGGCCTGGCGGGTGATCGCCTCGACGACGATGTCCAGCCGCGCGACCGCGTCGTCCGGAGGCGATTCGCCGAGCAGCGACGACGCCGTCATCTCCGGAAAGGTCGCAGTCAGCAGCGTGCGCTGGTTGGGGAAGTAGCGGTAGGCCGTCGCGCGGGCGATCGACGCAGCGGCCGCGGCCTGCTCGACGGTCGGGCTGACCCCGCGGGCCAGCAGCTCGCGCGCCGCCTGCACCAGCGCGTCGCGCGTGCGCGCCTTCTGGCTGGTGCGGCCTGTCTTCTCATATGAGATTGACATGCTCATGATGATATGCCACTCTCACGTGAGATCGAAGTCTCATCTCCAGGGAGCGAACGCCATGAGCAGCCCGGCATCGACGAGTACCCCGTTTCACACGGTCGCCCCCATGGCGGGCGAGACGCTCTGGTTCAACGGCGCGCTGCAGGACGTCAAGCTGCGCGGGGACTGGAGCGACGACGCGCTGTCGCTCGTCGAGGTCACGTCCACTCGCGGACGCGCGACCGGGCTGCACGCCGATCCCAGCCACGAGACGTTCTACGTCCTCGAGGGCGAGCTGCTGTTCCACGTCGACGGCGAGGACCTGCGCGCGCCCGCCGGCCAGACGGTGGCGATCCGCCGGGGCGTCCCGCACGCGTTCGTCGTCGTGTCGGAGACGGCGCGCTTCCTGGTCATGAACGCCCCTGGCACGCAGGACCGCTTCTTTCGCGCCGGGGGCGAGCCCGCGGTCAGCCGTGACTTCGCCGACGCGCCGGCGCCCGATCACCAGCGCACGATGGCCGCGGCAGCCGACCACGGGGTCACGCTGCTCGGGCCGCCGCCGTTCGCAGCCGACGTCGTGAGCAGCACGAGCGGCTGAGGCGCGGCGCAGGGCGCGCGCGTCAGGACGGGCGCCCGGCACTCGAGGAATACCGCTGGCGGTAGCCCTCCATGAGCCCGGCCAGCTGCCGGGCGTCGTAGCCGTAGGTGTCGGGCAGGGTCTTGTCCAGACCGCGGTTGAGCCTGCGCCAGAGCGACGGCCCGGCCGCCTCGCGGTCCGTCAGGCCGTAGGCGACGATGCGGGCGTTCGTGTACTCCGTGTAGACCGAATAGGACTCGAAGCGCGTGACCTCGTCCCACGAGTGGCGCTGCGTGCGAAACGGGTTCTTCGCGATGGACTCCGAGATCGCCATGCCCAGCGAGCCGGCGCCGAGGACGAGGCCGGTGAGGCCGACGCCGATCCACTTGCCGCGCTTGGGATAGAGCGTGAGGTCGTCGGGCGCGAGCTCCATGCGGGCCACACGCTACGGGTCTGCGATCGGGCCGGCCCGGCCGAGCACGGCCGCGAAGCGCTCGCCGTGGCCGGCCCTGGCCTCCACGACCGCCCGTGCTCGCAGGCACGTGCGCAGCCGTCGCGGGGCGACCGCGCCGTCCACGCGCACGACCGCGCCCGCGCCGTCGAGCCAGATCAGGTCCAGCGCGAAGCGCATGCCGGCCGTGTGCACCGAGCGACAGTTCGGCAGCAGCAGCGCGTGATCGGCCTGCAGATCGCCGAGGCGCGCGAGCCCGAGGGCGCGTGAGCGCCGGCCGCCGGCGACGAGCAGCGTCAGCCCGCCGGGCAGCGCGCGGCGCTCGAGCGCATCGAAGCGGGCGTCGAGCGTCACGAGCGGCCCGGATTTCGGCCGGATGGGAGAAACGGCAGTGCACGGGGTATGGCGAGAAGGTGGATTCCCGCGGCGGCCGAAAGGAAATGAACGTCTACGTCCAATTGGTGCAATGCCTCCGCTGGACGGGCGTTGGAGTCTGTCTTCGGCACTGAGATGAGCCTGCTTCTGTCACATAACAGCCCATGTTTTGCCTGCAACTGCGCCAATTCTGACACGAGTTCGCGCTGTTGCAGCGGGCGGGCCAATATCTCGCTAGCCTCCATGAGGCGCAGGATGCGCGTCAAGGTTGTCCACTCAACGGCCGATGACGGACGTGTTGCCCCAAGCCGGTCCTTTCGCCTGACGCGGGCATCCTGCTGACCCCCTCAATGAGCCTTCAACTCGGAATCCTCCTTGCGCTGCTGTGCGCGTTCGCCTCCAATCTGGCGTTCCTGTACAAGCATCGCGGCGCCTGCTGCGCGTGCAAGGTCGACATCCGCCATCCCATCCGCACCGCGATCTCGCTGTGGAGCCAGCGCTGGTTTGCGATCGGGATGCTCGTCGGCGCCGGCGCCTGGCTGCTGCACGTCGCGGCGATCTCGCTGGCGCCGCTGTCCGTGGTCCAGGCGGTGCTGTCCGGCGGGCTCGTCCTGCTGGCGGTCATGGCCGACCGCCTCTTCGGCTTCAGCGTCGGCCCGCGCCAGTGGTGGGGCCTGGCCATGACCTGCATCGGGCTGATCCTGCTCGGCATCACGCTGCCCGCCGGCCATGACGCCCATTCGTCCTTCTCGGTCACCGCGATGATCGCCTTCGAGGCCGGCCTGTTCGGCATCGGCGCGCTCTTCATCATGGGACCGCGCCTCGGCGGCCCGGCCGAGCACCACGGCGTCATGCTCGCGGCCGCGGCCGGCCTGCTCTTCGGCGTCTGCAACCTCGGCGTCAAGGCGCTCACCGGGATCGTCGGTCCCCACGGCCTCACGGGCATCCTCACGAGCCCCTGGCTCTGGGTCGCGCTCGTCGGCTCGGCCGCGGCGTTCTACGCCTCGGCGCGCTCGCTGCAGGACGGCGAGGCGGTCGCGGTCATCGCGATCACCGGCACCGCCGCGAACATCGCGACGATCGCCGGCGGCATCATCGTCTTCGGCGACCCGATCCCCGGCGACGCCCTCGGCATCGCCGTCCAGGCCATCGCCTTCGTGCTCGTCATCGTCGCCTCGGCGCTGACGCCCGCGCCGGTCCGCGCCGCGCGCGCCGCCGCCGGCGCGCCCGCAGCCGCCTGACCCACCGCTCAGGGCAGCTCTCGCACGTACTCCAGCAGCTCCAGGCGCAGGTCGTTCTCCGGGTCGACCGCCCCGCTGGGGCGCCATGCATGGCGCTCGTAGAAGGCGCGCGCCCGGGCCTGGCCGGTCGGCGTCCACAGGCAGGCGGAGGTGAAGCCGCGCTCGGTCATGCCCGCCAGCAGGTGCTCGTGCAGCAGGTCGGCGACGCCGCTGCCCCAGTGGTCGCGGCGCACGAACAGATGCGTGAGCCGCGAGACGTCGGTCCGCGGCACGTCGTCCTCGCCGGCCTCGGGTCGCGCGACGCCGTGCCCGGCGGGCTCGCCGCCGGCGGTGAACGCCACGACGGCCCACGAGCCGTCGCTGGAGAAGCGCTGCATCATCCCCAGCAGCATCTCCATGCGCGACGGCGGCTCCCAGCCGGCATCCGCCCACGAGCGATAGGAGCCGAATCCCTGCTCGAGGTTGTCGGCCATCATGCCGAGGTCGTGGCGGGTCGCCGCGCGGACGTTGAACACCGGCGAGGTCATGCGCGCGATCGCGACGAGTGGGGGAGGCTGCTGGGCACGCGACCAGGCTAGATGCTCGGTGGTCGCCCCCCAGCGCCGCATCGCCGTCGGCGACCGGGCAGACTTGCGCTCGTGCCGCGCTCGATCCTGCCCGCCGCCCTCTCCTCGCTGGTGGTCGCGGCGCTGGCCCTCGTGCCCGCAGCCCCAGGCGCCGCGAAGACCACGACGCCCGCGTCGAAGGCCAGGGCGAAGACGCAGCAGTCCAAACCGAGGCCGGCGCCCGCCTCCACCCCCGGCCTGGAGACGATCATGCAGGACGACGGCCAGCTGCTCTTCCGCACGCCGGCCGACGCCCAGGCCGCCGTCGCGCGCATGAAGGCGCTCGGCGTCGACCGCGTCCGCATCACCGCGAGCTGGTCGTCGCTCACCCGAGCGCCCGAGTCGGCCACCAGGCCGGCGGGCTTCGACGCGGCCGATCCCGCGGCCTACGAGCAGGCGCGCTGGTCGGCGCTCGACGCGGCCGTCCGCGCGGTGCGCGCGGCCGGGCTGAAGGTGCTCATCGACATCGGCTTCTGGGCTCCGCACTGGGCCACGAGCGATCCGCCCGGGCCCCGCGCACGCACGAACATCGATCCCAAGGCCTACGCCGACTTCGCCGTCGCGGTCGCGCTGCGCTACTCGGGCGCGTTCACACCTCCGGCCGACCCGGCCGCCGCCGGCGCGCCGCCACCGCCGCCGACCGAGGATCAGACGCTGCTGCAGAGCCTCCTGCAGCCGCTGTCGCCCACGCCGCCCCCCGCGCAGCCGCCGCCGCCGCTCGGGGCGCGCGCGGCGCAGGCGCCCGGCCCGGACGCACCGGCCGAGCGGCTGCCGCTCGTCGACGAGTTCGTGCTGTGGAACGAGCCCAACATCCCGGCCCTGCTGCTGCCCCAGTGGCAGCCGGACGGCACGACGCCCGCCAGCCCGGCCGTCTATCGCGCGATGGTCCAGGCCGCCTATCCGGCGCTGAAGGCGGTGCGCAAGAAGATCACGGTGCTCATCGGCAACACCTCGAGCACGGGCGGCAGGCGCGGGACGGGGGCCGTCGCACCGCTGGAGTTCCTGCGCGACCTCGCCTGCGTGGACGCCGACTTCAAGCCCTCGACGACGCCGGACTGCGCCGGCTTTGAGACCGTGCCCGGCGACGGCTGGGCGCATCACCCGTACTCCCAGAACGAGCGCCCGTCGCGGGCCAGCGACCCGGTCAGAGAGCCCGGCGACCTGCGCATGGCCGACCTGCCGGTGCTCGCCTCCACGCTGGACAGGCTCGTGAAGCTCGGGCGCCTTGCTCCCGGCGACCGCGACATCTATCTCACCGAGTTCGGCTACGAGACCACCCCCGTGCAGGGGCGCCCGGACGTCTCGGAGATCCAGCAGGCGCGCTGGCTGACCTGGGCCGAGTACCTGGCCGACAAGGTGCCGGCCGTACGCTCGTTCGCGCAGTTTCTGCTGCGCGACCAGCCGCCCGCGCCGGTGCGCGTGTCGACGAGCGCCGCGCGCCCGTTCGGGGAGTTCACGACCGGGCTGCAGGTCTCAAGCGGCAACGACAAGATGGCGGCCGCCACCTTCGTCGCGGGGCTGTTCGCCCAGCTGCAGCCGCGCCACCGGGTGCTCCTCTACGGGCGCCTGCGCCTGGGCGCAGGCGTCAAGACCATCCTCGTGCAGCGCCAGCTGCGCCTGGGCCGCTGGCGGACGATCGAGCGCCTGCAGATCGACGGCCGGTCGGCTTTCCAGCGCACGTACTCGCACGAGGCGGGGACGCTCTACCGGATCACGTATCCCGGGCCCGGCGGCGTCCGGCTGCGCGGCCTGCCGATCAAGCCCGTCCCGGCCGGCCGGTGACGGCAGCGGCACGCTGCTAGGATCCCGCGCCGCATGCCAACGACGTCACAGCTAGTACGCAAGGGCCGCAAGACGCCCAAGAAGAAGCTTGCCACCCCGGGCCTGAAGTCCGGCAAGGGTCGCAAGAAGAAGGTCGCCGCTCCCCAGCGCCGCGGCGTCTGCACCCGCGTCTACACCACGACGCCGAAGAAGCCGAACTCCGCGCTGCGCAAGGTCGCGCGTGTTCGCATCACCGGCTCGATCGAGGTGACGGCCTACATCCCCGGCGAGGGACACAACCTTCAGGAGCACTCCGTCGTGCTCGTCCGCGGCGGTCGCGTCAAGGACCTGCCGGGCGTGCGCTACAAGGTCGTTCGCGGAACGCTCGACGCCGCAGGCGTCAGCGATCGCAAGAAGGCCCGCAGCCAGTACGGCGTGAAGAAGAAGTAATGCCACGCCGCGCAGCCGCCCAGGTCCGGCCGATCGAGCCCGACCCCATCCACCGCTCCCGGATCGTCCAGCAGGTCGTCAACAAGGTCATGCTCCACGGCAAGAAGTCCGTCGCCGAGAACATCGTCTACGACGCCCTCGCGATCATCGCCGAGCGCACCGGCAAGGACCCCGTCGAGCAGCTCGAGCTCTCGATCAAGTCGCTGACCCCGGTCCTCGAGGTCCGCTCGCGCCGTGTCGGTGGCGCCACCTACCAGGTGCCCGTCGAGGTTCCCGCTCGCCGCGCCCGCACGCTCGCCGTGCGCTGGCTCGTCGAGTTCGCCCGCCAGCGTCGCGAGAAGACGATGGCCCAGCGACTGGCCAACGAGCTGCTCGACGCGCAGTCCCAGCAGGGCGGCGCCTTCAAGCGCAAGGACGACATCTACCGCATGGCCCAGGCGAACAAGGCGTTCGCCCACTACCGCTGGTAGTGATCTGACCGCGGCGTCGCGCCGCTACTACCGGCGTGCTGCGCGGTTCTGGACGGAGATGAGACTTCGCATCGCCCTGATCCTGTGCGCGCTGGCGTTCGTGCTGTCGCTGGTGGGCTTCGCCGCCAGCGCCGATGCGCGCACGCCGGTCCCGCGCCTGACCGGGCTGCGCTGCGTCCCGGCGACGACCGCCGGCTGTCGCATCGCGGTGCGCGTCGCCGTGGGACGCCAGATCCAGTTGCGCGGGCGCGGCCTGAAGGCCGGGATGCGCGTGACGTTCCGCTGGCCGAAGGGCGCGCTGGCGACCAAGCTGCGGCGCAGCCGGGCCGGCTGGACGGCGAGCGTCCCCGCCGGAACGGCCGCGGGCCGGGTGGCCGTCACCGTGCGCGATCGCGCGGGCCGGCGCTCCAACGGTCGCAACATCATCGTCACCGCCCCGCCGCTGCGCCCGCTGGCGACGTCGCTGCCGGGCGAGCTGCCGCCGGTGCTGCGCGGCGACGGCATGTGGATCTGGGAGCTGCCCAAGAGCGACGGCGGCAACCTCGACGTGATCGCGGCGCGCGCGCACGCCGCCGGCATGCAGACGGTCTTCGTCAAGAGCTCGGATGCGGCGAAGGTGTGGCCGCAGTTCACGCCCCAGCTCGTCGCCGACCTGCACGCGCGCGGCCTGCGCGTCTGCGCGTGGCAGTTCGTCTACGGCACGAACCCGCTCGGCGAGGCCGCCGCCGGCGCCGCCGCCGTCACGGCCGGGGCCGACTGCCTGGTCATCGACGCCGAGACCGCCTACGAGGGCCGCTATGCGTCGGCGCAGCGCTACATCGGCGCCCTGCGCCTCGCGATCGGCCCGGCGTTCCCGGTCGGGCTGACGTCGTTTCCGTACGTCGACTACCACCCCGGCCTGCCGTACTCCGTCTTCCTCGGCCCCGGCGGGGCGCAGGCCAACATGCCGCAGGTCTACTGGAAGGCCATCGGCGGGTCGGTCGACGCGGTGAGCGCGCGCACCGTCGCCCACAACCGCATCTACCAGGCGCCGCTGGCGCCGCTCGGCCAGGCCTACGCCGCGCCCAGGCCCGAGGACCTGCAGCGCTTCCGCGCGATCTGGGCCGGCTACGGCGCCGCCGGCCTGTCGTGGTGGGACTACCAGTCGGCGAGCGACACGACATGGGCGACGCTGAGCCAGCCCCCGCCGGCTGCCGTCGTGCTGCCCGACCCCGGCTGGCCGGCCCTCAAGCGCGGCGGCAGCGGCGACGAGGTCGTGTGGATGCAGCAGCACCTGGTCTCCGCCGATCCCTCGGTCGTCGTCGACGGCAAGTTCACCCCGGCAACCGAGCTTGCCCTGCAGACCTTCCAGACCACCCGCGGTCTCCCGGTCACCGGCGTCACCGACGCCGCGACCTGGCAGGCGCTGCTCGCGCTCCCGATGCGCCCGGCGGACTGGATCGGGGCCGGCTGAGCGTTCCGCTCGTCACGGCGAGTGGCGCGCTTGTACGCCTCAGCGAGACGAACGCGCCACCCGACCGCGGGCGGCCCCCGCGCCGCCCGCCGCAACGAGCAGCAGCCCGCCGGCGAGCACGAGCCCGGCGCCGCCGGCGATCTCCAGGGCGAGGCCCGGGCCCGCCTTGGCGTGGGCGTCCTCGAAGGCGACGGACTCCGGCAGCTGGCCGGACTCGCGCGTCTTGGGCAGGTCGATCGCCAGCGCGACGAACAGCGCGACGGCGCCGAGCGCCGCCAGCGCGACGGCCGCCGCGCGGGCGCCACGCAGGGCCCCCAGCGTCATCGGCGCCGCTGCGACCGCCACCACCAGCAGCGCGTAGCCATGCTCGGCATGGCCCGCGACGGCGCGCTTCTGGGTCTCCAGCGAGCCCACGACGATCCGCACGACCGTGCTGAACTCCGCGACCACCAGCAGCAGCGCCGCCGCCAGCGCTAGGCCCGCCGCGATCGCCGCAATCGCCGCAAAACCGGCCGGTCGGACGACAGGCCCTTTGCTATAGTCGGACGTCGTTCCGTCGGCAGATGCGCTCATCCGCGCCCGCTTCGGAGCACCAGTCCGGCCAGAAATGGATACCTCGAGCACATAGCGCCGCGGACCGATTGGACATCGGACGTGCGCGCGGGCCCGAGTGGCCCGTTTTTTGTGCCCGAGAACGAAGAGAGATCTAGAGAAGCCATGCCACGCACATTCACGCTCGATAAGACCCGGAACATCGGGATCATGGCGCACATCGACGCCGGTAAGACGACGACGACCGAGCGGATCCTCTACTACACCGGGCGCACCTACAAGATCGGCGAGGTCCACGAGGGCGCCGCCACGATGGACTGGATGGAGCAGGAGCAGGAGCGCGGCATCACGATCACGTCGGCTGCGACGACGTGCGAGTGGCGCGAGCACCGCATCAACATCATCGACACGCCCGGCCACGTCGACTTCACCGTCGAGGTCGAGCGCTCCCTGCGCGTCCTCGACGGCGCGATCGCGCTCTTCGACTCGGTCGCCGGCGTCGAGCCGCAGTCCGAGACCGTCTGGCGCCAGGCCGACAAGTACGCCGTCCCGCGCATCGCGTTCATCAACAAGATGGACCGCATCGGCGCGGACTTCGACGGCTCCGTCAAGACGATGGTCACGCGACTGGCCGCCAACGCCGTCCCGATCCAGATCCCGATGGGCGCCGAGTCCGGCTTCAAGGGCGTCGTCGACCTGCTCGGCATGAAGGCCGTCATCTACCTCGACGACCTCGGCAAGGACCAGGACGTCATCGACATCCCGGCCGAGTACGCCGACGCCTCCGCGGAAGCGCGCGAGACGCTGCTGCATACGCTCGCCGACATCGACGACGACATCGCCGAGATGTACCTCGCCGAGGAAGAGG
>JAXDFS010000346.1:0-11756 GCA_034665465.1 Solirubrobacteraceae bacterium | reverse complement strand
AGAAGTCGCCGCCCAGCAGCGAACGGCGCCGGCCCGGCCGGTACGCGGTCTCGACCGTCACCCGGCGGTCGTCGACGATCGGGTCGGGGAGCAGGCCGCGCTGCAGGCGCGAGTTCTCGGCGCCGTGCGCCCGGGCGACCGCGAGCTCCTGCCGCGAGCGCTCGGCGCTCTTGCGCTCGACCGCGTAGCGGATCGCGCGCAGCAGCGTGCCGGCATCGATGCGTCCCTTGACGAGATAGTCCTGCGCGCCGGCGCCGAGGGCGTCGACGCCGCGCTGCTCGTCGCTGTCGCCGGTGAGGACCACGAGCGCGATCCCGGCGTCGAGCGCCAGCAGTCGCCTGATCGCGTCCAGGCCGGACGCATCGGGCAGCCCGAGGTCGAGCAGCACGCAGTCCGCGCCGTCCTCGCTCAGCCGCTGCTCCGCCTCGGCCGCCGTCGTCGCGCGCTGGGTCCGGACGCCCCCGCCCTGCTCCAGGAGGTCGCCGACGAGGATTGCATCGCCCTCGTCGTCCTCGACGAGCAGCACGCGGAAGCCGGCGTGCGAGTCCTGCGGCGGGCCCGCCGGCGTCGCGTCTTCGCTCGCGCAATCGACCATGCGAGCGCCACCGTACACGCGCCGTCGCGTCGCGGCTACGTGTCAGCCGTCACCGGCCGCCGTGCCGCGCTCGGCGTGCTCGTGACCGGCGCTCCCGGTGCCCTGGGCGATGTGGGGCGCCAGCGCGGCGCTCGGCGTGCGGGCGAGGATCAGCGCGGCGACGACGAAGCGGCCGGCGTCGGGGAACGCCCGGCCCGGCGGGGGCGCGGCGAGGTGCTCCTGGAAGAGATCGAGCAGCCAGAGGATCGTCGCGAAGACGTCCGCGTGCGGATGGTCGTCGCCGACGCCGGCGGCCAGCCGGGCGAGCTCGAGCGACTCGGTCAGCTCGCCGCCGGCGAACGCGCGGCCGAGCGCCGTCGTGAGGTGCGCGACGACGCGCTCGAGCAGCGGGTCGATGGCCGCCGACGGGCCGGGCGCGGCGCCGAGCTCGAGCGGGTCTTCGCCGGACAGCAGCCGCTGCACCTGCCCGCCGAAGACGCCCGCGATCTGCTCGTGCGTGAGGCCGGCCTCCAGCGCGCAGCGCAGCGTGTTGATCGCGCTGGGCAGCGGGCCGCCGTAGGGCGAGTCGCTGGCCCACAGGACGCGGCCGGGCGGCGCGAGGCAGAAGACCGCCAGCAGGTCGGCCGGGTGCCACCACGACGTGTCGATGTAGACGTTGCGGTGTGCGGGGAGCTCGCGGACGAGCCAAGCGAGGTCGGAGATCGCGCAGTGCGCCAGGATCAGCCGGGCGTCCGGGAACTCGCGGGAGTACTCGATCGTGTTGGCGCCGAGGGCCGGGATGCCGCGACCGGCGTGCATGAGCACGACCGCGCGGCGCTCGTGCGCGAGCGCGACGAGGTCGCGCACGACCGGCTCGTCCATGCCGAACGCCTCCGCGCGGGGGTGCAGCTTGATCCCGGCGGCGCCCAGGTCCATGCAGCGCCGCGCCTCCTCCAGCGCGCCGGGCAGCCGCGGCGACACCCGGCACAGCGCGGTGAGCGTGCCCTCGGAGGCGGCGACCGCCTCCAGCACGGCGTCGTTGGCCTCGCGGTAGCCGTCGGGCTCGTGCATCGGGAACACGAGCCCGCGCGCGCCGGCGCTCTCCAGGGCCGCGATCAGCTCCGCGGGCGTCTGGCGGAACGTGTCGGGGTCGTTCTGGCCGACGTGCGTGTGGGTGTCGAAGAGCTCCGGCCGGCCGGCCTGCTCCATGAGCGCCTCGAACCAGGGGCGCAGGATCGCGTCGATGTCGAGCCCCATGCGGGCGAATCTAGGTGTTCTGGTACAGCGGTCCGTCGCCGCCCTCGGGCGTCGTCAGGCGACCGCCCTTGGCGGTGATGGCGCCGCACTGCACGCAGTTGGTGTAGTTGACGATGACCTCGACGTCGCCGTGGCTGGGCGCGTCGTCGGGGATCTCGTACACGCCCGCGGGGCACATCCAGGCCCAGGTCTCGGCGACCTCTCGCGGGACGCGCTTGCGCACCCGGATGTGGTTGGGGGCGTCGTCGCGGGTGGCGTTGCCGCTGATGTAGACCGACGAGAGCTTGTCGAAGGTGTACTTGCCGTCGGGCTTGGGATAGCCGTCCTTGGTGTCCCCGATGAACATGCCGCGCCGGTCGTTGCGATGCCACTTCCAGCGCCCGCCGGGGAACCGGCCCTTGGACATGATCATGAGGTTCACGATCGGGCCGCCGCGCAGAAAGCCCTTCTGGAAGGGCTGGCGCGTGTTGCGCACCGCGTAGAGCTCCCTGCCGATCGTCGACTCGTCGACCGCGGCCTCGTAGGCGGAGAGATCGCTGTCGCCGCGCTTGAGCGCCGCGTAGATCGCGTCGGCAGCGAGCTTGCCCGACAGCACCGAGTGGTGCACGCCCTTCAGCGCGACGGTGTCGACCATGCCGCCCGAGTCGCCGGCCAGCAGCGCGCCCGGCATCGTGAGCTTGGGCATCGACCAGTAGCCGCCCGCCGGCAGGGCCTTGGCGCCCCAGCTCACGCGCTCGCCACCGGCGAGGATCTCGCGCACGAGCGGGTGCAGCTTGAACTGCTGCAGCAGGTCGTGGGCGGAGGTCGTCGCGTCGGCGTACTCGAGATCCACGACGAAGCCGATCGAGACGAGGTTCTCGCCCGTGCGCTCGTCCTGCATCGGGTACAGCCAGGTGCCGCCGATCTGCCCGTACCTCGCCTTGAGCTTCAGCGGCCAGGGCCCGATCGTGTGGATCAGGCGGTCCAGCGGCCTGGGGACCTTCCAGACCTCCTTGACGCCGAGCTCCCAGACCTGCGGCTCGCGCCCGTCTGCGAGGTCGAACTCGCGGATCGCGGCGCCGGTGAGGTGGCCCCAGCAGCCCTCGGCGAGCACGGTCGCCTTCGCCTTGACGTCGGTGCCCGGCTCGAAGTTGCGCAGCGGCTTGCCGTCCTTGCCGCGGCCCTTGTCGCCCGAGCGCACGCCGACGACGCGGCCGTCCTCGACGATCAGCTGCGTCGCGGCGGTCTCGGTGAGGACGTAGGCCCCGGCCTCCTCGGCGACGCGCTGCTGGTAGCGCGCCAGCGCGGCAACCGAGATGACCTCGTTGCCGTGGTTGCGAAACGGCGGCGGGGTCGGGATCTTCACGGCCCTGGTCGCGGAGGGCATCAGATAGACGGCCTCCTTCTCGACGCTGCCGAAGGCGAAGCCCTCCTTGCGCCAGTCGCCGCGCGACAGCTCCGGGAACAGCTCCAGCAGCGGGCCGGGGCGCATGACCGCGCCCGACAGGTTGTGGCCACCGCAGGTCTTCGCCTTCTCGATGACCGCCACGGGCACCTCGCCGAGGCTCTCGAGCAGCTCCTCGTCGTCGGCCAGCAGGGCCAGCAGCCGGTTCGCGCACGACAGCCCCGCGGTCCCGCCGCCGACGATCGCGACGCCGACCTCGATCAGGTCGTCCTCGGGGTCGAGGCCGTGCTTGATGAACTCGCCCTGGGGGTCGACCGGGGGCGGGAACTGCGCGGGCGCGGGGAGGCTGCCGTTGGAACCGGCCACGACGGCCTCAGCCCTTCTTGGCCTTCACGGCCTCGGTGAGCTTCGGCAGGATCTTGTTGAGATCGCCGACGATCCCGAGATCGGAGTACTCGAAGATCGGGGCGTTGGAGTCCTTGTTGATCGCGATGATGTTCTCCGAGGACTGAAAGCCGACCTTGTGCTGGATCGCGCCGGAGATGCCGGCCGCCAGGTAGAGCTTCGGCGACACCGTCTTGCCGGTCTGGCCGATCTGCGTCGAGTACGGGTACCACCCCGCGTCGACCACGGCGCGCGTCGCCGCGACGGCGCCGCCGAGCGCCTCGGCCAGCGCCTCGCAGAGCTCGAAGCCCTCCGGCTTGCCCAGGCCGCGCCCGCCGGCGACGAGGATGTCGGCGCCCTCGATGTCGATGTCCTCGCCGCGCTGCTCGCCGCGCGTGACCATCGTCATCTTCGAGGAGAACGGCGACAGCTCGACGGCGACGTCGACGACCTCGGCGGTCGCATCGCCCGGCACGGCGGTCACGAAGGCGTTCAGGCGCCCGATGATGATCCCGCGGTCCTTGTAGGAGGACGTCGAGATCGACGAGTCGCCGTGGATCGGGCGCTCGGCCGTGAGCTTGCCGTCGGCGACGTTGACCTTCGTGACCTCCATGGTCACGCCCGCGTTCAGGCGCGCCGCGAGGCCGGCGCCGATCTCGAAGCCGAGCAGGCCGCCGCCGAACAGCGCGTAGTCATGGCCCTCGTCGTCCATGAGCTTCGCCATGACGTCGACGACCGGCTGGGCGAGGCCCTCGGGGACGTCCTTGGCGCGAAAGACCTTCGCCGCGCCGTAGTTGCCCAGCGAGGCGGCAAGCTCGTCGCTGACGTCGCCGATGACGACGGCATGCGCCTCTGTGCCGAGCTCGGCGGCCAGGCGGGCGGCCTCGGAGACGCCGCCGAGCGAGTTCTTGTTGAAGGCGCCGTCGTAGTGCAGCGCGTAGGCCAGGATCCCGCTCATGACAGAAGCTTTCTCTCGTCGAGCCAGGCGATGATCTTCTCGACCGTCTCGTTGGTGTCCTCGTCCTCGATGATCTCGCCGGCGGCCTTCTGCGGCGGCGCCTTGAAGTCGCCGCAGACGACCTTCGAGCCGGCCTCGCCGACGCGGTCGGCGGCGATGTCGACGTCGCCGATGGCGAGTGCGTCCAGCGGCTTCTTCTTCGCGCCCATGATCGCCTTCAGCGACGGGTAGCGCGGCTCGTTGATCGCGTCGCCGACGGAGATCACGGCGGGCAGCTCGATGTCCACGGTGTCGTAGCCGTACTCGGCCTGGCGCTCGCAGCGCAGCTTGCCGGGGGTCACGTCCATCTTGATGACCTGCGTGAGCGACGGCATCTTCAGGTGGTCGGCCACGACGGCGCCGATCGTGTAGCACACGCCGTCGTCGGACTGCTGGCCGAGCAGGACGAGGTCGGGGCTCTCGCGCTCGAGCACCTTGGCCAGCGCGTAGCCGGTGGCGGCGACGTCGGAGCCCGCGAGCGCGTCGTCGCTGAGATGCACCGAGCGGTCGGCGCCGAGCGAGACGGCCTTGTGCAGCGCGCGGATGGCGGTGCTCGGGCCCATCGTCACGGCGACGATCTCGTCGACCTCGACGTCCCCGCCCTCCTTGACCTGCATCGCGGCCTCGATCGCGTGCGTGTCATACGGGTTGAGGTTGCGCTCGCCGCTGCGGTCCATGCGTCCGGTCTGCGGGTTGATCCGCTTCTCGACGGCAGCGTCGGGCACCTCCTTCACCAGGACGCAGATCTTCAAGTGAAAGCCTCCTTCGAACGTGACATGGGCTGAGGATAACCGATTGACTGACCAGTCAATCGCACGCGATTCGCGCCGCTCTCTAGGCCGTTGCGACGCCGGCGCGGATGAAGTCCACGATCGCCTGCGTGCTCGAACCGGGGGTGAACACCTCGGCGACCCCGAGCCGCTTGAGCTCGGGGATGTCGTCGCTCGGGATGGTCCCGCCGACCGTCACGAGGACGTCGTCGATGCCCTGCTCGTGCAGCAGCGCGACGATCCGCGGCACGAGCGTCATGTGCGCCCCGGACAGGATCGAGAGGCCGACCGCGTGGGCGTCCTCCTGGATGACCGTCTCGACGATCTGCTCGGGGGTCTGGTGCAGGCCGGTGTAGATGACCTCCATCCCGGCGTCGCGCAGCGCGCGGGCGATGATCTTCGCCCCGCGATCATGCCCGTCGAGGCCCGGCTTGGCCACGACGACGCGGATCTTCTTCGTGCTGCTGGAGGCATGATCGGTCATGGGCGCCCGCGGGCCCGCCGATCATATTCCGCGGCGCGCCGTCGCGCCGTCGCGCCGGACGCTCAGCCGCTGCGGCGCGAGGCCCCGACGGGCTTGCCCGTGGGCGACAGGCACTGGCCCTGCTTGTTCTCGCCGTTGGAGCAGAAGTGGCGGATCTTCTCGCAGCCGATCGTCGTGAACGCGCCGTTGGTGCGGATGCGCGCGGTGTCGATGCCGGGGCCGCAGTTGATCGTGCCCTTGCCGTAGTAGGCCCAGATGTAGTCCGAGCCCGCCCCGGCCCTGACGATCGTCTTGCCGTGGCTCGGGTAGATCCAGTCGTTGCCGGCCCCGCCGACGAGCACGTCGTGCTGCGCCTTGTTGTTGTTGGCCGGATCCCAGTCGCCCCAGATGACGTCGTGGCCGGCGCCGCCCGTGAGCGCATCGTCGCCGTGGTGGCCGAGCAGCTCGTCGTTGTCCGCGGTGCCCGACTTGGTGCGCGACGTGCGGCTGTCCTCGACGACCTGCCAGAGCAGCCCGCTGATCGCCGGCCAGCTGCGCGTCGCGGGCGAGCGCTTGTTGAGGCCGTCGTTGTGCGGAACCTTGCCCACGCCGCCGCCGCCCTCGCTCGTGCGGTTGTTGCCCGGGCCGCAGTTCACGCCGGCCTGCGGCGCGCCGCAGGGCCCGCTGCTGGGTGGCGGGCCGCCGCCGGGAGCGGGCTGACCGCCGTCGCCCCGGCCATCCCCGTATCCGACCGAGGTCGTCGTCAGCGCCACTGCGCCGGCCATCAGTGTCAGGATCAGGACACGGCGCAATGAAGTCATGTCACCGAACCTAGAACGCGCGGGCGGCCGACACGCCAAAAACCAGCCGAATGTCCTACCAGGAGGACTGAAAGCCCGACGAATGTCCTACTGCGTCGGTGAGCGAAGCGGGTCCCGACGTCTTCGGCGCGCGCCGTCCTGGATATTGGTCGCAGGACGACCAGTAGGTAGGACGCTTGGCGCTGACGCCCCGCGGCAATCGATGGCGCCTGCCCGAGGCGCCAGAGAGGGCCGGGGCTAGAAGACGGGCGTCTCGCGGTACGTGCCGAAGACGTCCTGGAGCGCGCGGACGATCTCGCCCTCGGTCGCGCGGGCGCGCGCGCAGTCCAGCAGCGCCGGCATGAGGTTGCAGTCCGCGCGCGCCGCCTGTTCGCGCAGCGCGCCGAGCGTGCGCTGCACCGGCGCGCCGTCGCGGCCGGCGCGCACGGCCTGCAGGCGGTCCATCTGCTTGCGCTCGAGCTCGGGGTCGATGCGCAGGATCGGGATCTCCTCGTCGCCGGCGTCGACGTAGTCGTTGACGCCGACGAGGATCCGCTCGCGCGAGTCGTACTCGGTCTGCAGCGTGTAGGCGGCGTCGGCGATCTCGCGCTGTGGGAAGTTCGCCTTGACGGCCTCGACCATGCCGCCGAGCTCGTCGATGCGGCTGAAGTAGTCGTAGGCCTCGCGCTCGAGGCGATCGGTGAGCGCCTCGACGAAGTAGGCGCCGCCGAGCGGGTCGATCGTGTTCGTCACGCCGGTCTCGTGGGCGATGATCTGCTGCGTGCGCAGGGCGATGCGCGCCGCCTCCTCGGTCGGCAGCGCCAGCGCCTCGTCGTAGGAGTTCGTGTGCAGCGACTGCGTGCCGCCGAGCACGCCGGCGAGCGCCTCGATCGCGGTCCGCACGATGTTGTTCAGCGGCTGCTGGGCGGTGAGGCTGACGCCGGCGGTCTGCGTGTGAAAGCGCATGCGCCAGGAGCGCGGGTCCTTGGCGCCGAAGCGCTCGCGCAGCTCGCGCGCCCAGATGCGGCGCGCCGCGCGGTACTTGGCGACCTCCTCGAAGAAGTCGATCTGGGCGTTGAAGAAGAAGCTCAGGCGCGGCGCGAAGTCGTCGACGTCCAGCCCGCGCGCGACGGCCTCCTCCACGTAGGTCAGGCCGTCCTTGATCGTGAAGGCGAGCTCTTGGCCGGCGGTGGCCCCGGCCTCGCGGATGTGGTAGCCGGAGACCGAGATCGGGTGCCAGCGCGGCATCGTCTGCGAGCACCACTCGATCATGTCGCCGCAGAGGCGCATCGCCGGGTCGACGGGGAAGCACCACTCCTTCTGGGCGATGTACTCCTTGAGGATGTCGGCCTGGATCGTGCCGCGCAGGCGCTCGGCGGGGATCCCGCGCTCCTCGGCGGCCGCGACGTAGAAGGCGAGCATCACGACCGCGGGGGCGTTGATCGTCATCGAGACCGAGATCTCGGTGAGGTCGATGCCGTCGAAGAGCGTCTTCATGTCGTCGATCGTGTCGACGGCGACCCCCTCGCGGCCGACCTCGCCGAGGCTCAGCGGGTTATCGCTGTCCAGCCCCATGAGACTGGGCATGTCGAAGGCCGTGCTGAGGCCGTCCTGGCCATGTGCGAGCAGGTAGCGGAAGCGCTCGTTGGTCTCCTCGGCGGTACCGAAGCCCGCGAACTGGCGCATCGTCCACAGGCGCCCGCGGTACATCGACGGGTAGACGCCGCGCGTGTACGGATAGACGCCCGGGTGGCCGGGGTCCGCCGGCGCGTCCGCCTGGGTGTACAGCGGTGCGACCGGCGTGCCGCTGAGCGTCGTGAACGGGACGTCGCGCTCGGGCTGCAGGCCGTAGGCCGCGCGCCACTGCTCGGCGGTGGTGGGCACGTGATGGGTGGTCGCCATAGTGTCTGGTCTCAGATAGTCGGAAGGACTCGCTTCTCGGCAGAGAATACCCATCCGAGCGGGCGTCCAGACGTTCGGCCGACTGGGTACGCTCTCGCGCATGTCACGTCACATAGTCGAGATGGTCATGAAGCCCCGCGGCGAGCACAAGCAGCGTCGCTCCCTCGAGGCCATCGCCGCCGCGCTCGGCGAGGACGCACAGGGCACCAACCCCGACGAGGTCGGCGTGTTCGAGATCTATCTCGAGGCCGACGATCTCGACGAGGCGCGCCAGCGCGCGCTCAATGCCGTCGACGCGGCCGGCTCCGGCGACCACGTGATGCTGCTCGAGACCGATGACCTGCCGGAGCAGTGGCACACGCGTTCGGGCAAGCCGCGCGCCAAGCCGACGCCGGCCGAGTAGCGCCGGCGGACGCCGCCGCTAGCCGAAGGCGACGAAGCGCAGCGAGCGCGCGGACCGGCGGTCCGCGCGGGCGCTGGTCGCGTAGCGCGCGACCTGAGGGCGAATCAGAGCCGGCCGGGCCGGCTGCAGGCGCTCGGCGAGGCGGTCCGCGAGAGCCTGCGCCGTCGCCGCCTCGGGCGCGGTCGCGCCGCGCTCGACGGTGACCTCCCGCAGCTTGCTCACCCGATCGGCCAGGCTGTCGCTCCTCATACGCCGATGGTGCGGCACGGCGGGCCCCGCGTCGTCACCCCGGCCGGGTGATCCAGGGGTGAATCGCTCTCCCCCGCGCTGCGGCTCGACTGCCGCCCGGGCTGCGGTGTCAGGGCAGCTCGACGTGCACGATCTCGATCGTGGCCGGCGCCGTCTCCTGGCCGAGCTCGATCTGCTGGGCGGTCACCTCGACGGCGCCGAACTCGATGCCGCGCGTGAACGTCGCGCTGATCAGGTCGACGACGAACTGGAAGTCCTCCTCGGTCTCCAGCCCCAGGCGCTCGACGATGCGCTCCATCCGATCGTGCGGAAACAGGCGCGCGAGCTCCTTGGTGATGTCCTCGCGGACGTCGCCGCGCTCGGGCGGCTCGCCGTCGGGGGCGAGCTCCTCGTCGGGTGGAATCGACATCGTGTGTCGTAGCATCCCAGGCCGATCAATGGGCGACATCGGCAAGCCTCTACGCGAGACCGAACGTCCCGCGCCGGTGCGGGTTCCAGCGCCCGAGCCGCGCCGCGAGCCGGCGCCCGAGCCCGTCAAGGCGCCCCCTGGGCGCGAGCCGGTGCGATCGTGACGGTGGAGCCCGTCGCCGAGCCGCTCGTCGGCTTCCGGCGCTGGGGCTGCCGGCGCGGCGGGCTGTATTCCGGGATCTTCGTCGCGGGGACGTTCATCCCCAACCCGGCGCTCGGGATGATCTCGCCGCGCACCGCGCAGCGCCCGTGGCCGACCGACCACGACCGCCCCGCCAAGTGCTTCGCGCTGCGGGGCCACGAGGCGCCGTTCGCCGAGTGCCGCTGCGGCTTCTCGGCGTACTACGCGCTGCCCGAGGAGCCCGAGCTGCCGGCGCCCGAGGCGGTCTGGGGAGCGATCGTCGCCTGGGGGCGGATCGTCGAGTGCGAGACCGGCTTCCGCGCCCAGCACGCCCGCCCGATCGCTCTGCTCGACCTCGCCCACCCCGACGACATCCGCGAGCGCGGCCTACGCCGGCTGCACGCCGCCGAGCAGTACGACATCCCGGTGCTGCCGCGCGACGAGCTGGTCGCGTATGCGGCGTGGCACGGGGAGGTCGCGGCGTAGGAGAGGTCGTCCGGGCGGGTCGATCTCCGCGGGGGCGAACGAGGGGGGTGCGTCGAATAATCGGGCTGGTGTGGCTGTTGCGTAACTCGGGGATCTGTCCGAGGGGTTTAAGACCCTGTCGGGATGACGCAGAACTTCTTGTCGTGTGATCGTGAGCAGGAGCTGTTGTTGCCGGCGAGCCTGCGCGACTGGCTGCCTGCGGGGCATCTGGCGTGGTTCGTGCTCGAGACGGTCGCCGAGATTGATCTGTCGGCGCTCTACCGGGCTTATCGGCCCGATGGGCAGGGCCGTCCGGCGCATGAGCCGGCGATGATGACCGCCCTGTTTTTGTACGCCTATGCGGTCGGGGAGTGCTCGACGCGCGCGATCGAGCGGCGCTGCGTCGAGGATGTCGCGTTCCGGGTGATCACGGCCAACCGGGCTCCGGATCACACCACGATCGCGAGGTTTCGCGTCCGTCATGAACAGGCCCTCGCCGGCCTGTTCTGCGACGTGTTGGTGCTCTGCGCCAGGGCCGGCCTGGTGAACGTCGGGACGGTCGCTGTGGATGGCACGAAGCTGTCGGCGAACGCGTCTGTGGATGCCAATCGCAGCTATGCGTCGATCCGCGCAGATGTCGAGCGGTACTTCCGCGAGGGCGCCGAGATCGACGCTGCCGAGGACGCGCTCTACGGTGACGCGCGCGGCGACGAACTGCCAGCCGAGCTGGCCGATCCGACGACGCGGCGCCAGGCGCTGCGGCGCGCGAAGGCCGAACTTGAGGCCGAGCACGCCGCTCGTGGCGCCGCGAGCGAGCGCTATGACGAGCACGTCGCGCAGACCGGCCGGCGACCGCGGGGCCGGCCGCCGAAGGCGCCGCAGCCCGACGCGCTGTTTACGGCCAAGCGCAATCTGACTGATCTCGACAGCCGCATCGTGCGTGACAAGGGCGCGTTGATCCAGGGCTACAACGCCCAAGCCGTCGTCGCCCAGGGCCAGATCATCATCGCTGCCGACATCACCAACCGTGCCAATGACGCCGGCCAGCTTGGGCCGATGATCACCGCCGCCCACGCCCAGCTGAAGGCAGCCGGACTGCCTGATCGCTTAGACGTCGTGCTGGCCGACCACGGCTACTGGAATAACGCACAGATCGCGGCGCTGCACGATCAAGGCCTCACGGCGCTCGTTGCCCCAGCCGCGCAGCACTCCCAGCCCGGACGCCAGAAAGCCAAACGCTACGGGCCGCAAGCCGAACGCATCAAAGCGCTCCTCGCGACCCCCGACGGCGACGAGCTCTACCGCCGCCGAAAGCAAATCATCGAGCCCGTCTTCGGCCACATCAAGTACCTGCGTGGCATCAACCGCTTCGCCAGACGCGGCCTGAAGGCCTGCCAAGCCGAATGGCAGCTGATCACCGCCACCCACAACCTCCTCAAGCTCTACCGCGCCCCCCAAACCACCTGAAAGAGCCCGAACCAGCCCCGCACACCCGACCAGACCGACCGCCCCTCCCGGC
>JAXDFS010000345.1:0-7654 GCA_034665465.1 Solirubrobacteraceae bacterium | reverse complement strand
TGAAGGCATCGGAAAGGTTGGCCGACACCGTGTGGGCCGCGCCCGGGACAACGATGCCGGTCGGCCCCTGAACGCCTCCATTGCCGAAGTAGAGGCCCCGGTCCCAGACGGTGGAGTTGAGCAACATGTAGATCCCGAGCGGCACGAGGACGACGGCGAGCGCCGCAAGCGCGGCGCCGCGCCGCCGCACTGCTAGGCCGTCTTCTTCGGCGGGAACTTCAGCGTCATCTTGTCGGTCAGCGAGCTGCGCACGCCGTCGGCGCTCGTGCCCGTGATCGTCCCCGTGCCGGTGACGCCGGAGAACTCGCCGGTGCCGCTTGAGATCTTCAGCGTGCCGTCGTAGGTGACGGCCTTGTTGGCGACCGTGAAGCCCATCTTGTAGGTGCCGCGCACGGTTCCGGTGTTGAAAAAGAGCTTCAGCCTTCCGGTGAACGTCCCGGCGCTGGCCGACGTGCGCGCGATCGACGACGTGTCGTGGTGCACGCCCTTGCCGAGCGGGACGCCGCAGGACACGCTGCCGAAGCTCTCGGCGCTGTCGACGGGCGGCTTGGTCGCGACGAGGCTGGCCTTGCAGGTGATCTGCTTGGTCGTCGCCTTCGGCTTGGGCGCCGCCTTGGGGGTCGTGGTCGTCTTGGTGGTCGTCGTCGGCGGCGTCGTGGTGGTGGTCGTCACGGTGGATGCCGGCGTCGTGGTCGTCTGCGCTGCCGCCTGCGTCAGGCCGGTCGCGACCCCGAGCGCGGCCAGCGCTCCGGCGCAGCCCGCCAGCGTGGCCTTCGGCCAGTGCGTGAATCGGTGCACGTCACATCACCTTCCCCTCCAGGTTGGACGCAGGACGGCAGAGCCCCTGCGCTTCCCGGATCCTCGCGGCGCCGGGTGACCAGGTCAAGCGCGCGGCAGCTCGTGCAAGGCGGCGCGCAGGCCGTCGGCGGCCACCGACAGCGGTGGGTCGAGGTCGCGGTCGGCGAGCAGGCCGAAGCAGACGGCGCCGTCGTAGGAGACGATCCCGACGCTCAGGCCCTGGGTCCCGGGGTTCAATGGGACGGCCGGATGGACGGCGAGCATCCGGCAGCCGTTGAGCCAGAACGGCTGCTGGGGGCCGGGCACGTTGGAGACGACGAGGTTGAACGGGCGCATGCCGCCGGTCGCGCGGGCGAGGGTCGAGGAGACCAGCGGGGGCGCCCAGCCGCTGGCCCCGATCAGCAGCGATCCGGCCCGCACGGCCGCCGAGTCCTTGATCTCGGCCATCGTCGCGTGGACGCGCGCGATCCGGGCGGCGGGATCGCCCTCGAAGACCGGCAGGTCGACCAGCACCGTGGAGATGCGGTTGCCGCCCTCGTCGCCGCTGCGACGGACGCTGACGGGTACGAGCGCGACGAGCGGGCGCCGCGACGGCGTGCCGGCGACGGCGAGGTAGTGGCGTAGCATCCCGGCGACGGCCGCCAGCAGCGCGTCGTTGACGGTGGCGCCCTGCGACTTGCCGGCGACCTTGAGGTCGGCCAGCGAGGCGCTCTGCAGCGCGAAGCGGCGGTTGGGGCCCTGGCCGGCATTCAGCGGCGTCATCGGCGCCGATGGACGCGTGCGGGCGAGCTGCACGAGCAGCTCGGTCGCGCTCTTGAGATCGCCCGCCGCACGACGCGGGTCGGGCGACAGCGCCCGCGTCGCGCTGTCGAGCAGGAGCTTCTGCGCGCGCACGATCGGCGTCGCCGCCAGGCGCGTGAGGTGGCGGGCGCGCGCGTAGGAGCGCGGCTCCCAGGGCTCGTCGGGCTCGGGGATGTCCAGCGGCTCGGGCGTCGGGTCCAGCAGGACGGTCCCGATGTCGACCGCCGCGATGCCGTCGACGAGCGCGTGGTGCATCTTCGCCAGCAGCCCGGCGCGGCCGTCGCCGACGCCCTCGACGACGGTCAGCTCCCACAGCGGGCGCGAGCGGTCCAGGCGCCGCGACAGCTCGCGGCCGACGAGCTCGGCGAGCGGCTCGTCGCCACCCGGCGCCGGCAGCACGGCGCGGCGAACGTGCCACTGCAGGTCGAATCCGTCGTCGTCGATCCAGACCGGGTTGGCGAGTCCGGCGGCCGTGTTGTGCAGGCGCTGGCGGTAGCGCGGGACGAGGTGCAGCCGGGCCCGCACGCGTTCCAGGACGCGCTCGTACGCCATCCCCGCGCCGTCCTCGAAGAGCAGCAGCCCGCCGACGGCCATGTTGACGCTGCCCTGCTCGGCGGCGAGCGAGGAGCGGTCGGCCGCGGAGAGGTCCTCCTGCGCCATCGGCCGGCCTAGCGCGGCGCCATCCGCAGCGCCCCGTCGAGGCGGATGACCTCGCCGTTGAGCATCTCGCTGCGGATGACGTGGCAGGCCAGGTCGGCGAACTCCTCGGGGCGCCCGAGCCGCGGCGGGAACGGGATCGCCGCGGCGAGCTGCTCGCGCGCCTCGACCGGCAGGCCCGCGAGCAGCGGGGTGTCGAAGAGGCCGGGCGCGATAGCGCAGACGCGGATGCCGGACTCGGCCAGGTCGCGCGCCGCCGGCAGCGTCATCGCGACGACGCCGCCCTTGGAGGCCGCGTAGGCGATCTGGCCGACCTGCCCCTCGTAGGCCGCGATCGAGGCGGTGTTGACGCAGACGCCGCGCTCTCCGCCGGGGCCGGGCTCGTTGGCGAGCATCGCATGACTCGCGAGGCGCAGCGCGTTGAAGGTGCCGATCAGGTTGACGGCGACGACCCTCTCGAAGGCCTCCAGGCGATGCGGCCCGCGCGGGCGCGCCAGGCGCTCGGCGTAGCCGATCCCCGCGCAGTGCACCGAGATGCGCAGCCCGCCCGGCGCCTGCGCGGCGGCGGCGACGGCGGCCTCGACGTCGGGCGCCTGCGTCACGTCGGCGGCCACGAAGCTCGCGCGGGCGCCGAGCTCGTCCGCCAGCGCGGCGCCGCGATCGGCGTCGAGGTCGGCGACGAGCACGTGCGCGCCGCGCGCGTGCAACGCGCGCGCCGTGGCCTCCCCGAGCCCCGAGGCGCCGCCGACGACCAGCGCGCCTGTGCCTTCGATCTCCATGAGGGCCGAACCCTAGAGCGCGAGCCAATACCGTTCGCGCCATGAGCGGCGAACCGGAGTGGTATGAGCGCATCCTCGAGCTGCAGCTGCGCGAGAATCCCGAGGCCTGGGCGCGCGTCGTCGACGAGGAGCTCGACGGGGAGCAGCTGCGGCTGGGGTTCATCTACCTGGCGCCGGGCAAGCGCGAGGCCGACGCGCTCGCGGCCTTCCTGCGCGAGCAGACCGACTACGACGTCGAGGTGCACCAGCAGCGCGTCGGCGAGCTCAAGAAGAAGAAGACCTGGCTCGTGGTCGGCGCGACCCAGCCTGCCTTCGTCACGCTCGAGATGCTCGACGTGTGGGTGGAGTGGATGGTCGCGGCCGGCGCCGCCGAGGGACCGTGCGCGTTCGACGGCTGGTCCGCACAGGCGGAGGGGCCGCTCCTCGCCGAGGAGGACTAGCGCCTGGCGGGCGTGTTGAGCGCCCGCAGCGAGTCGAAGATCCGCAGCACGTCAGCGCGGCTGATGGCCGGCCGCAGCGATTGGGCGTGCCCCTCGTAGAGCACGACGACGGTGCCGTCGACGAGCGCCGTCGGATTCTCGCCGAGCCCGTCGCGGGTCTCGGCGTCCCGCGGGATGTACACCTTGATGCCGGAGGTCGTGGTTCCCCACAGCCGGCAGACGGCATCGCCGGCCGTGAACGCGTCACACTTGCGGCTGGACCAGTCGCCGGGCCGCGGTATCGACCGCAGCGAGGGAGTGGGCGCCGGGTCAGGCACGGGCTCGTTGTCAGGCCGCGGCGCGGCGGGGGCGGTCCGGTTCTCGGTGAGGTCGACGTCGACGTCGGCGAAGTCGTGGAACGGGACGGTCGCCGGCGCCCAGTTCGAGTAACCGCGGGGCACGAATCGTGGCGTGTAGGCGGTGAACGTCAGGTAGCGCAGCTGCTGCGAGGTCGTGAGCTCTCGCTGCGGGACGTCGCCGTCGACGTGGCCGGACCGCGGGTCGCGATTGTTGAAGGCGGGATCCTGCAGGTTGACGAAGGCCAGCGCCGGGGCGATGGTGTGAACGCGGACCGATGCCGTGTACCTCGTCCTGCCGTCGCGGAAGGCCAGGCGGCTCGAGCCGGCGCGCGTGGTCCAGCCGGCTCGCCCGAGCTGTGCCGTGACCGCTGCGGCGAGCTCGTGGCGGGACGTGTACGGCCGTCTGCCGGCGAGCGCGATCTCCGCACCGTCCGACAGGGACTCGATGGCCTCGCAGGTTCGCTGCAGCGCGACGACGTCGAAGCGCTGCTCCAGCACCGGCACGGTCTTCGCCAGGACGACCCTCGTCGTCGTGCAGTTGCCCAGCACCTCGTGCCTGATCGCGTCGACGCAGCCTCTGAGGAGCACGACGGCCGCGAGGAGCGCGCAGGCGACGGTGGCGAGTGTGCGCAGCGCCCGTTTGCGTCCGGGTGAGATGTCGGCCCACACGGCTAACGGGCGGGCGTGTTCTGCGGCTTGAGGGAGTCGAAGATCCGCAGGACGTCGGCGGGGCTGACCGGCGGCCGCAGGTCGGGTCTGTTGTGGATGTACATCAACTCGAAAAGCGAGCCGTCCACGACGGCCGCTGCGGTGTCGCCGAGCCCGTCCGCGGCCTCCTTGTCGCGTTGGATGTAGACCTCGATGCCGGCACGGGTCCGGCCCCACGGCACGCACTCGTGCGGCTCGCACGGCCGCCTGTGGTCGCCGGGTGGTCGCAGACCTGTTCGCAGCTGCGGCATGACATGCGCGAGGTCGGGCGCGAAATGGCGGGCGGAGATCAGGTTCGAGCTCGCGTCGTCGAAGCTGGAGACGACCAGTGGATCCCACCGCGAGTAGCCGGGCGGGACGAAAGCGGGGAGGAATGCCGTTGCGGGCAGGAAGCGCAGCTGCTGCGTCTGCGTCATGTAATGGTCGTGGCGCCTGCCCTTCACCCGCCACAGGCTCATATCGAGGTGGCCCTTGTCGGCGAACAGCTTGACGAACGCCAACGGCGGCGAGATGCGCTTGACCGCCACCGTGGCCGTGTAGCGGTAGCCGTCCTGGCGGATGGCCAGATCTCTCGCGCGGGCACCGGTTGCGCGGGCCGGCCTCCAGCCCATGGCGGTCAGTCGCGCGCGGATCGCAGATCTCAGGCGAGTGGGGGTGGCGTACGCGGTTGGAGCGGTCAGCGTCATCTCCACGAGGTCGCCGGGATCCGGAGCCAGCGGGTTGCAGGCGACATGCAGCTCGGCGAGCTGGAAACGACGCTCGAGCGCCGGGGCGGTCCGTGCGACGAGGGTCTGTGTCGTGCGGCACTCGACGGGTGCGATCTGACCGGTCGCGACGAGGATCACGGTCGCGAGAAGCCCGGCTGCGAGCACGCCCAGGACGATCCGACCCAGCATGCCTAGCGGGCGGGCCTGTTTCGCAGTTGCAGCGAATCGAAGATCCGCAGGACGTCCGCGCGACTGATCCTCGGGCGCACGTAGATGTGGTTGTGCCCGGCGACAAGTTCCACGAGCGTGCCGTCGACGAGCGCGGTCGGCGTGCCCGCGAGCCCGTCGGCGGTTTCGTCGTCGGAGGCGACGTAGACCGCCCGCCCGGACTTCGTCGTGCCCCAGAGCCTGCAGCGGTTGACGGGGTCATCGACGCCGCGGGCATCGCAGGTCTGCCGGGGCCAGTGCGGGGGCGGCGTCCGGGAGCGCAGGGCGGGGCTGACGTCGCCGCTGCCGCCGGCGAGACCCACGACGACCTCGTCGAAGTCGGCGACGTCCGGCGCGCCCCAGGCCGAATAGCCGGGCGGGACGAAGCGCGGGACGTAGATGCCGACGTTCACCCAGGGCAGCTTCTGACGCCCGCTGAGCACTCGCTGGGGGACGTCGCCGTCGACGTGGCCGGAGCGCGGGTCGTGACCGTCGAAGGCGGGGTTCGCCAGCGTGACGAAGGCCAGCGCCGGCGCGATGCTGTGAGGCCTCACCGACGCGGTGTACCTCGTCGGGCCGTCGCGATAGGTCAGCCGGCGCGATCCGGCGCGCGTGGTCCAGCCGGCCCGCACGAGCTGTGCCGTCACGTCGGCTACGAGAGCGGGGCGCGAGGGGTAGGTCCGTCTGCCGGCGAGGGTGAGCGCGGCGCTGTCGTCGGTGGCGTCGAGCACGTCGCAGTTGCGCTGCAGCTCGACGACGTCGAACCGGCGTTGCAGCACGGGCACCGTCCTGGCGAGGACGACCCGCGTGGCGGTGCAGTTGCCGATCACGCTGTTCTTCAGCCCGCTAGAACAGGCGTTGACGAGTACGGCGACCGCGACGAGCGCGCAGGCGATGGCTGCGAGCCTGCGCCACCCCCGGCCGGTCACGGCCGGGTCAGGGTCGTGTCGAACTGCTCCCCGGAATCGCCGAGGAACCGACCGAAGTCCTGGTTGACCGCGGCGAGCCGGGGATCGCCTGCGATCCGGTCGGCCGTCTGCGCGTAGAGGAGGGCGTTGTGGGCGGCGAAGGGGCTGAGCTTGACGGCCGGTACGTCGCCGATGTCGCGGGTCACGGTCGTCCAGTCGGGCCGGTCCGGGTTCAGTCCGTGCTCGAGACGGGGGATCGGATCCTGGTCGTGCTCGATCGACAGCACATGCACGCCGGGCGGTGGATGGAAGTGGCCCACCGGGGAGCCCGCCGTCAGCACGTGGTTCATGTGCGAGAAGCGCTGCCTCGACGCCGGGTCGCCGGCGATCGCCATCGCAGCGATGCCGCCCTGGCTGTGGCCGGCGAGCAGGATGTCGTCGTCGGCGCCGACCCCGGCGCCCTGCATCGCGTCGAGAACCGCCTTCATGAGCGGGTCGTGCCCGCGCATGAGCGACAGGTTCGGGGGCCCGTTGCTCGGATCGTGTCGGTCACCCCCGAAGTCGGTACCGGGAATCTCGACGATCCAGGTCGCCCGGCGCCCAGGGTGATCGACCTTCACGACCCGGACCGCGCTGCGGTCCAGGGGCTTGGCCGGTCCGTGGGCGAGCTGATACTCGCTGCGCAGGACGGCCGACAGCGAGCTCATGGGAACCTTCACCGGGTCGCCGGGCTCGCCGACGTGGATCGTCTCGCCACGCCACAGCCCGGCCAGCCGCAGCGCGCCCTGCAGGCGCCCGAGTACGCCCTCGTAGTTGGACGGCCAGACCGGTGCGCCGGCGGCCGCGGACGTCGCGAGGATCGCGACCTCGAGGCCGCCCGTCACGAGCTCGACGAACTCGGGGTGGACGGACAGGGGGTTCTCGCCCATCGCAAGGTCGCGCACGATCTCCGCCGGCTGCAGCATCAGCAGCGAGGAACCGATCACGTCGAGCGCGTGCCCGCCGGAGTCGGCGAGCTCGAAGAGCCTGGCGTGGACGCGCAGCAGCAGCACGGCCGCCTCGAGGCGCAGCGTGAGCGCGGAGACCGAGGCGGCCGCCTGCACGAGCTGTCCCTCCGCCTGCGCCGCGCTGACCGGCGAGAGGATCGCCGTCCGCGCGAGGGCGCCGGACATCGCCGCCGCGCGGGCGTGGCCGGCGATCTCGCCCAGCGTGCCGTTCGTGCCCTCCAGCAGCCTCGCCTTCAGGCGCATGTCGTCGGTCTTGGCCCCGATCCCGCCCCTGCCGCCGCGGATCCCGAGGCCGTCGCTCATC
>JAXDFS010000344.1:0-6799 GCA_034665465.1 Solirubrobacteraceae bacterium | reverse complement strand
GCGCGGGCGTCGCGGCCGAGCGTCACGCCGAGCGCCTCGAGCACGATCCGCTGGACGTTGTTCTCGGGCTGGGACTCCGTCAGCCCCAGGGAATTGACCTGCACGCCGTAGCGGAAGCGCAGCTGCCGGGGGTCCTCCACGCCGTAGCGCTCGCGGCCGATCTGCTCCCAGAGGGCCGACATCGCGCGCATCTTCGCGTGCTCCTCGATGAAGCGGACGCCGGCGTTGACGAAGAACGAGATGCGGCTGAAGACCTTGCCCATGAGCTCCTCGTCGACGCGCGCGCGGACCGCGTCGAGCACCGCGATCGCGTTGGAGAGCGCGTAGGCGATCTCCTGCACCGGCGTCGCGCCCGCCTCCTGCAGGTGATAGGAGCAGATGTTGATGGGGTTCCAGCGCGGGACCTCGGACACGGTGTAGGCGACCATGTCGGCGATGAGCCGCATCGACGGGGCGGGCGGGAAGGCGTACGTCCCGCGGGCCAGGAACTCCTTGATGATGTCGTTCTGGGTCGTGCCCTGCAGCTGCGAGGAGTCGTGGCCCTGCTCCTCGGCGGCGACGATGTAGAGCGCCAGCAGCCAGGCCGCCGTGGCGTTGATCGTCATCGACGTGTTCATCGTGTCCAGAGGGATGCCGTCCATGAGCGCGCGCATGTCCCCGCGGTGGGCGATCGGTACCCCGACCTTGCCGACCTCGCCGCGGGCGAGCTCGTGATCGGCGTCATAGCCCGTCTGCGTGGGCAGGTCGAAGGCGACCGACAGCCCGGTCTGCCCCTTCGCGAGGTTGTTGCGGTACAGCTCGTTGGACTTCTCGGCCGTGGAATGGCCTGCGTAGGTCCGCATCATCCAGGGCCGGTCGCGCTCGGGCAGGCGGTGCGCCGGATGGTCGCTCATGAACAGGATCGTACCCTGGACTGGTGTCCCGCCGGGAGGCGTGGTTGGATGGCGTCCCGCGAGCCAAGGACGGCATGGACCACGGATCGACCCGACGTCAGCTTCTCACCCGCTCGGCCGGCGCCGTCGCCGCGCTGGCGCTGCCGCCCGACCTGCTCAACGCGCTCCTGGACCGCCCGACCGCCGCGCTGGGCCTGCTCGGGCAGCGTCTGCGCGGGCGTCTGCTGACGCCGTCCGACGCTGGCTGGCCGGCGGCGAAGGCGCTGTACAACCCGCGATTGAACGTGGAGCCGCGACTGATCGCGCTGTGCGAGAAGCCCCAGGACGTCTCCGACGTCGTCGTCTACGCGCGCCAGAACGGCCTGCCGCTGGCGGCCCGCGGCGGCCGCCACTCCTTCGCCGGCTACTCCAACGCGGCGGGCGGGATCGTCGCCGACGTCTCGAGCATGCGCTCGATCACGTACGACCCCGCCGGCGCCACGGCGCTCGTGGGGGCCGGCGCCAACGTGCTCGACGTCTATCGCGAGCTGGTGCTGGCCCGCGGCGTCGAGTTCCCGGTCGGCACCTGCCCCACCGTCGGGATCGCCGGCCTGACGCTCGGCGGCGGGTTCGGGCGCACGATGCGCCGCGCGGGCATCACCGCCGACAGCCTGCGCGAGGCCACCGTCGTGCTCGCCGACGGGCGCGTCGTCGTCTGCAACGCGACCAGCCAGCCGGAGCTGTTCTGGGCGCTGCGCGGCGGCGGGGCGGGCATGGGCGTGGTCCTCTCGATGCGCTTCGCGGTGGCGCCGGTCGCCGCGCCGATCCGCTTCTCGATCACCTATCAGTGGCCGCAGGCCGCGGCGGCGATCGACGCATGGCAGCGCTCGATGCCGCAGGCCTCCAAGGACCTCGGGTTCGGCCGCTTTCGCGCGATCCGCTTCCCGGACGGGCAGCTCAGCGCGATCGCCAGCGGCCACTGGTACGGATCCCAGGCCGCGCTCGGCGTCCTGCTCGCGCCGCTGCTCGCGGCCGGGCCGATCAGCGCGAACATCCGCCCGGTCACCGCGCAGGTCGCCGCCGCGCCCGACCGGACGACCCGCAACCCCGACGGCACGGTGACGGCGGTCGTGCTGCACGATCCCAACTACCAGCGCTCGGACTTCGTCGACGCGCTGCTGCCGCCGGCCGCGATCGCGGCGCTCGTCGCGCAGGTCGAGCGCTGGCCGGGCGGCGGCCCGACCGCCCACGAGGGCGGCGTGCAGCTCGACGCACTCGGCGGCGCGGTCAACGACGCGGCGCTCGATGCCACGTCGTTCGTCCATCGCCGGTCGCTCTTTCACATCGCCTACCTGAGCTTCTGGGGCAACGGCGACTCGGCCGCGATTGCCGCCGCCGACACGCAGTGGGTGCGCGACATCCACGGCGCGATGGCGCCCTATGCCTCGGGCGCGGCCTACCAGAACTACATCGACCCGGAGCTCGTCGGCTGGGAGAAGGCCTACTACGGGCAGAACCTGGGCCGGCTGCGGCTGGCCAAGCGCCGCTATGACCCGCGCAACGCCTTCGCGTTCGCCCAGGGCGTCGCGCCGTGAGCGCCGGCGCGCCAGGGGTAGCGCCGCCCACCAGCGGGTACCGACCAGATGCGGGAGAAACCAACTCTGGGAGGTCGCATGTCCGAAGAGAACGTGACGCCTGAGGTCGAGAGCCAGCTGGACGAGGCCGAGGGGGCCCACCAGCAGGCCGCCGCCGGCGCCGAGGCCTGGGGCGGGGAGGGCAACCAGCCCGAGGGCACCGGCTTCGCCCCGCCGGACACAGGACAGGGCGAGCAGGCCGAGAGCGAGATTCCCGTCGGCGTCGACCAGATCGAGGCCCAGGCCCCGGCGGCGGACGATGACGAAGGCGGCAGCGCGCCGGTCGACCTCGCCGACATCGATGCCGGCGACGGCGACGCAGCGGGCGACGCGGAGGCTGGCGGCGAGGCCGAGGCTGGCGGCGACGCCGAGGCTGGCGGCGAGGCCGAGGCCGGCGGCGACGAGCCCGCGGCCGAGGGCGAAGCCGCGGCCGAGTGACGGCCGGCGAACGAGCGCAAGCTCGCGCCGCGTGGGATCGCCGGATCTGTCCGACTGGGCCGCATCGCACGCGGCGCACGTCGCCGGCCCCGCGCGGGCGAGCGGGTAGCGTCCCCGTCGTGAGGCCCATCGACGTCCGCCATCTCGGCCAGGAGCACGTGATCTGCTGCTGGCAGGTCGATGACGTCCTGGTCGATCCCGGCCCGGAGGCGACGATGGAGACGCTCCTGGACGCGCTCGGCGACGAGCAGCCGCGGGCGCTGCTGCTGACGCACATCCACTTCGACCACGCCGGCGCCACCGGAGCGCTCGTGCGCGAGTTCCCCGACCTGGAGGTCTGGGTCCACGAGCGCGGCGCGCGCCACCTCGTCGACCCGACGCGCCTCGTGGCATCGGCCAAGCGCCTGTACGGCGAGGAGTTCGATCGCCTCTGGGGCGAGGTCGTGCCGGTCCCCGAGCGCTCCCTGCGCGTCCTGCGCGGCGGCGAGAGCCTCGACGGCTGGGACGTCGCCTACACGCCGGGCCATGCCTCTCATCACGTCTCCTATCGCCACAGCTCCAGCGGCTGGGTCTTCGCCGGGGACACCTGCGGGGTGCGGCTGCCGCCCGGCGACCTGCTGCTGGCGCCGACACCGCCGCCGGACGTCGATCTCGATGCCTGGAGCGCGTCGCTGGACAGGATCGAGGCGTGGGAGCCCGAGCAGCTGGCGATCACGCACTTCGGCTCCTATGGCGATGTCGCCGAGCACCTCGACCGCATGCGCGCGGCGCTCGCGCGCTGGAGCGAGCTTGCCCGGCGCGTCGACCAGGAGACCTACGCGCGGGCGCTGCGGGCCGCCGTCGGCGAGGCCTTCGACGAAGAGGGCGCCAGTGCCTTCTGCGAGGCGATGCCCCCCGAGCAGCAGTGGCTCGGGCTCGATCGCTGGTTTGAGCGCGAGCGCGAGCGCGAGGCTGGCGCCGCAGGCTGACGGCGCTTATCCTGCAGGCGGATGACGCAGACCATCGAGAAGCCGCGCACGGGCCCGCCGGGGAGCGGACTGGGCGGACACTGGCGCGTGATCGTCCGCAACGACGATCACAACACCTTCGACGGCGTCGCCCATGCTCTCGCGCGCTACATCCCCGGCGTCACGGTCGACCGCGGCTATCGCATCGCCGACCAGATCCACCGCACGGGCCAGGCGATCGTGTGGAGCGGCCACCGCGAGGCGGCCGAGCTGTACTGGGACCAGCTGCAGGGGGCGGGGCTGACGATGGCGCCCCTCGAGCAGGGTTAGTGGTCGTCCGACGCCGGTGCACCCTCCTTCTCGTTTGACGCTCGGCTTGGCATGAGTGAGACCGTGGGCTCGGGGACGACCGCGGATCGCGCGACACGCGAGCGCTTGCTTCTGCGCCGCTACCACATCGGCGGCGACACCCGCGCCCGCGATGCGCTGGCGGAGGAGATGGTCCCCCTGGCGCGGGCCCTGGCCGGTCGCTACTCCGGCCGCGGCGAGCCGCTCGACGACCTCGTGCAGGTCGCGTGCGTCGGGATCATGAAGGCGATCGAGGGCTTCGACCTCGAGCGCGAGGTGCGCTTCTCCTCGTATGCGACCCCGACCGTGCTCGGGGAGATCAAGCGCCACTTCCGCGACAAGACCTGGGCGATGCGCGTGCCGCGAGGCATGCAGGAACTGCAGATCGAGCTCGCGAAGTCGCGCGACAAGCTCACGACCGAGCTGGGGCGCTCCCCCACGGTCCAGGAGCTCGCCGACGACGTCGACCAGCCCTTCGAGGAGGTGCTGATCACGATCCAGAGCCAGGAGGCCCGGCGCACGCGCTCGCTCGACGAGCCGACCGGCGAGGACGTGACGCTCGCCGACTCGATCGGCGACCGCGATCCCGAGATCGGCCGGGCCGAGATGCGCGTGCTGCTCGACGGCGCCTTCGGCGTGCTGTCCGAGCGCGACCGCGAGGTGCTGCGCCTGCGCTTCGCCGAGGATCTCACGCAGACGGAGATCTCCAAGGTCGTCGGCGTCTCGCAGATGCAGGTGTCGCGGATCATCCGCCAGGCCCTGCGCAGCCTGCGCACCGACATCGAGCGCAGCGACGACCGCATCGACTCGACCGGGTAGCGGTCACACGATCGGGCGGTTGGGCTAAGCAGGGACATGGACCCGACCGTGCAGGAGCGCAGCGACGAGGCACTGCTGCTCGCCGCCCAGGACGATCCCGAGGAGTTCGCGCTCTTCTACCGCCGCCATGTCAGGGCGCTGGCGGCGTACTTCTGGCGGCGCAGCCGCGACGCCGAGGTCGCCGCCGACCTCACGGCCGAGACGTTCGCGGCTGCGCTCGACGGCTGCCGGCGCTTCGATCCCGCCCGTGGGCCCGCGATCGGCTGGCTCTACGGGATCGCCCACCGCCAGCTCGGGCGGCTCGCGCGCCGCGGCGCCGTCGAGACGCGCCACCGGCGCCGGCTCGGCATGTCGCGCCTGGAGCTCCACGACGAGGAGCTCGAGCGCATCGAGGAGGACGCGCTGCGCGAGGGCCCGCACGCCCGGGTGCTCGACGAGCTCGCCGGGCTGCCGCCCGATCAGCGCGCCGCCGTCGAGGCGCGCGTGCTGCACGAGCTCGACTACTCGCAGATCGCGCTCGCGACGGGGGCCTCGGAGCTCGTGGTGCGCAAGCGCGTCTCGCGCGGGCTGTCGACGTTGCGCGACCGGCTCACGAGGGAGCAGTCATGACCGACTTCTACACCCAGCTCGAAGAGCAGCTCCTGGTCGCCGGGCGGCGGCGGGAATCGCAGAGCCGCGCGGGCCTGGCGCTCGCCGGCCGCGGCCGGCAGGTCGCCGGTGCGACGGCCCTCGTCGCTGCGATCGCGGCGGGCGTCGTCATCGCCGCGCCGGGGGGCGGGGGCGCGCCTCCCGAGCAGGCCCCGGCCCGTGCAGCGCCGCCGCCCGCTGCCGCGTCGCCGGCGCCGGGGAGCCTGCGCGGCATCAGGGTGCTGGTCCTCGACGGGACGCCGCGCCCGGGCGTGGCGCGCACCGTCGCCGGCGACCTGCGGCGCCTGCAGGCGAGCATCCGCGGCCTGCGAAACGCCCCGGGCCGGGCGGTGCAGCAGACCAGCGTGCGCTACGCGCCCGGCCGGCGCGCGCAGGCGCGGCGCGTCGCGGCCGCGCTCGGCGTCGCCGACGTAGGCCCGGCGAGCGCCTCCGCCGCGATCGCGGGGACGGTCGACGTCACGGTCGTCGTCGGCACGGACGTCAGGCGCCGCCCTCCCGTGGTGCCGGCCCGGCCGGCCGCGACGCCGGCGACGCCGGTCCCGGCCCGCCCGGGCGGCGCGCCGGTCACGCCGGTACCCGTCCGGCCCGGTGGCGCGCCGGTCGCGCCGGCTCCCGCTCGCCCGGGCGCAGCGCCGGCCACGCCGCTTCCCGTTCGCCCGGGCGGTGCGCCGGTCACGCCCGCCGCGCCTGCTCCGTGATCGTGCTGCTCGGAGCGTCAGCGATCGTCGCCGCGGCCGCGGAAGCCGAACCACCAGACCGCGAGACACGCCACGTAGCCGAGCACGAGAACGACCGCGAGAAACACGGCCTGGATGGCGTCGGCCGCCGCGAGCACGCAGCGAACGTATCTGTCCGGGCCGCTCGTCGCGCCGGTGGGCGGACATGGTCCAGCACCGAGCTAGGGTCCTTGGAATGACGTTGTTCTCATCGTGGCGCTATTACCTGCGGTGGGCCGCCGCGACGGCGGTCGTCTTCGGCGTGGTGCAGCCTCTGATCGAGAACGGCCACCTCACCGCAGCCCTCTGGGTGGCCTCGGCGATCGGCTTCTTCCTCACGGCGATGGCGCTCGGGCTCGTGGTCGCGTGCCTACGCC
>JAXDFS010000343.1:0-23604 GCA_034665465.1 Solirubrobacteraceae bacterium | reverse complement strand
CCGGACGTCATGAAGCGCGCGCTTGCCGCCTCAGCGGGCTCCCGCGCCGACTGACCGCGCGGCGGGCGCCGCGACACCCGCTGCCGCCGCCGCCTCGATCGACCCGGCGAGCCGGCGCGCGTTCTCGGCCGAGCGGTCGACCATGACCGGGGCGCCCGGGTGACAGCGCTGCCATGCAGCATGGATGACGCGCAGGATGCGCTCGGGGTCGGGCTCGTAGCGCAGGACGGCGGGGACCAGCTCCCGGATGTCGGCGGACGACGCCGCGTCGAGGGTCACGCCCAGCCGCGCGTAGAACGGCTCGCCGATGGTGAGCACGGGCTTGCCGTGCAGCAGCGCCTCCAGCCCGACCGTGGAGCTGATGACGACGATCGCGGCTGCTCCGGCGATCAGCTCGTGCGAGCTCTCCGACGGCGCGACGATGCGCACGTTGGAGATCGCGTGCAGCCGCCGCAGGAGCCCCATGGGATTGCGCCCGATCGACATCGGATGCTCCTTGGTGAGCAGGTCATAGCCCGCCGGCAGCGACTCGGCGACGTGCTCGATGATCGATGCCTGATCGGTGCAGTGCGGGACCAGGCGCTTGATCTTGTAGTCGTCGGTGACGTGGAGCGGGAAGTACACGTACGGGCGCCCCGCTCGGGGGCGGCGGTAGTAGCGGTGGGCGAAGCGGGCGGCGACGCGCTCGCGTAGGCGCCCCGCGACCCACGTCAGCGGCCGGAGGTAGGGGTTGTCGCGGTCGTAGAGGGCCTTCACGGCGGTGTGCCTGGCGAGCACCCGCAGCCGCTGCGCGGTGATCTCCGATTCGCGGGCCTCGCGGATCGGCTGGTCTCGCTCGACGAACTCGCGGATGAATGCCTTCGTCGCGGCGCGCTCGGCGGGCGTCAGCGCCCGGGCGTCGGCGGCGTGCATGAGCGGCTGGCGCATGTCGTCGACGCACAGGCGCAGCGGGTCGGGGAAGATCGTGTAGAAGAGGAAGAGCACGCGCGCGCCGCGGTCCAGGGCCGCGAGGTAGGCCACCGTGCGCATGGTCTCGTTGCCGACCTCGGGGACGACGACGTCCGGACGCAGCGCATCGAGCAGTCGCTCGATCGCGAGCACGTGCCTGACGGTGCGCTCGATGCACCACGCCTCGCTGCGATCGTCGCAGGCCAGGTCGGAACGGTAGATGTCGCGCAGCGAGGGGATGTCGTATTGCTGCTCGATGCGCGCGACGTGCCCGGCGATGTCGGCCTCGTGCAGGTGGACGTCGTCCATGAGATCCGGGAGGCAGTGGGCGGTCGCGCCCCGGCCCGCGAGCATCCGCGCCGCCGCCCGCGAGTAGGTCAGGTGCTCGACCGCGTGCCCGCGGCGCTCGAGGTCCTCCCCGACGGTGCCGTAGAACCGGCTCTCCACATGCTGGAGGTGCGTGAACAAAAACGCCAGCCGCCGCGGGGCATGCTCATGCTCGAGGGCGCTCACAGTGAAGAGCATGCCCGAAAGGGGGCGTGTGTACATTGGCCCACGTGAGCGCCGCAACCGGTCTGGAGGGCAGTGTCGCGGTCGTCACCGGCGCCTGCGGCAGGCTCGGCCCGATCTGGGTGGACGCGCTGGCGCAGGCCGGCGCGACGGTCGTCGGCCTGGACGCCGCGCCGGCGGATCGGGCGCCGGCCGGGCTGGCCGGCTTCGAGCAGGTCGACGTGACCAGTCGCGATGCGGTGGACGCGGCGGTGGCGCGCGTGACCGAGCACCACGGCGTCGCGCACGTGCTCGTCAACAACGCCGGCATCGATCAGCCGCCGCTGCCGGGCGCGCGCGCCGACGCGATCGACGACGTGCCCATGAGCGAGTTCCTGCGCGTCCTCGAGGTCAACGTCGGCGGCGTGTTCAACATGACGCGCGCAGTCGGCGGGGCGATGGCGGCGCAGGGCCGCGGCTCGATCGTGAACATCGGCTCGCTCTATGCCTCGATCGCCCCCGACCCGAGCTTCTATGACCACATGGACCTCGACCCACCCTTCCTCAAGCCCCCGGCGTACGGGGCGTCGAAGGCCGGCGTGATCAACCTCACCCGCTACTTCGCGCGCCTGTGGGGCCCCCGCGGGGTACGCGTCAACGCCCTCTCGCCGGGCGGCGTGCTGGGCGACCAGGATCCCGACTTCCGCCGCAAGTACATCGCGCGCGTGCCCCTGCGCCGGATGGCCGAGCCCGGGGACCTGGCCGGGCCGCTGCTGTTTCTCGCGTCGGACGCCTCGCGCTACGTGACCGGCCACGAGCTGAGGGTCGAGGGCGGGTTCACGGCGTAGGCTGTCGCTGCGGCCAGACAGCATCGACAGCGAGAGGCAGACGAGGATGAGCACGGCGACGGCGAGAGACACGAGAACGGTCGGCAACGTCATCGACGGCCGGGAGGCGCCGGCCATCTGCGCCCGGACCTTCGAGAAGCTGTCGCCCGCGACCGGCGCGGTGCTCTGTCACGTCGCCCGATCGGATGCGCGCGACGTGGAGGCGGCCGTGCGCTGCGCGCGCGACGCCCAGCCGGGCTGGGCGCGCACGACGGTCGTCGAGCGCGGGCTCGTGCTGCGGAGGATCGCCGCCCTCCTCGAGCGTGACGCCGCCGAGGTCGCGGCCGTCGTCAGCGCGGAGACCGGCAAGTCTCCGAAGGACGCGCTCGGGGAGACCGGCGCCGCGATCGAGATGGGCTACTTCGTGGCCGGCGAGGGCAGGCGCTTCTACGCCCGAACGACGACCAGCGCGGTCGCGCACAGGCAGGCGATGACCGTCCGCCAGCCGCTCGGCGTCGCCGGCCTCATCATCGCCGCGAACACGCCGATCGCGAACGTCGCCTGGAAGGTCTTCCCCGCGCTGCTCTGCGGCAACGCGGCGGTGCTCAAGGCCTCCGAGGACACGCCCGAGACCGCGAACGTCTTCGCTCGACTGGCCGCCGAGGCCGGGCTTCCGCCGGGCGTGCTCAACGTCGTGCACGGCTTCGGCGAGGAGGCGGGCCAGCCGCTGGTGGAGCACGAGGACGTGGCCGTCGTGAGCTTCACCGGCTCGACGGTGGTCGGCCGCATGATCGCCCGCGTCGCGGGGGAGCGGCTCGCGAAGGTCTGTCTCGAGCTCGGCGGCAAGAACCCGCTCGTCGTCTGCGACGACGCCGACCTGCAGGCCGCCGCGCGCGCCGCGGCGCTGTCGGCCTTCTCCAACGCCGGCCAGCGCTGTGCCGCGGGAAGCCGCGTGATCGTGTTCGACGGCGTGTACGACGCCTTCCGCGAGCTCCTCCTCGAGCAGACGGCGGCCCAGCGTGTCGGGCCCGGCGACGAGCACGACTACGGGCCGGTGATCAACGCCCGCCAGCTCGAGCGGATGGTGGATGCGGTCGAGGCGGCGCGGGCGCGCGGTGCACAGGTCATCGCGGGCGGAGAGCGCCTGCGCGGACCGGGCCACGACGGCGGCTTCTACATGGCGCCCACGGTCGTCGAGGGCGTCGGGCTCGACGACGAGCTCGCCTGCACCGAGCTCTTCGGGCCGGTCGCGACGCTGCATCGCGTCGGCAGCCACGCCGAGGCGCTGGAGGCCGCCAACAGCTCGCCGTACGGGCTGACGGCCGCGATCTGGACCGCCAGCGTCCACCGGGGCCAGGAGTTCCTCGCCCAGGTGCACAGCGGGGTCGCGTCGGTCAACGGGCCGACCTACGGCTCGGAGCCGCACATGCCCTTCGGTGGCCTGAAGGCCTCCGGCAACGGCTGGCGCGAGGCCGGCACCGAGGCGCTGGACGTGTACTCCGACCTGAAGACCATCTACGTCAACCACGACCCCGGGCTGGCGTGACGACGACCGCGGTGGCGCTCATCCCGGCTCGTGCGGGCTCGGTGCGCGTGCCGCACAAGAACATCCGCCCGCTCGCCGGGCATCCGCTGATCGCCTACACGATCGCGGCCGCCATCGAGAGCGGCGTCTTCGCCGACGTCGTCGTGTCGACGGACTCCGAGGAGATCGCTGCCATCGCGCGCCACTACGGCGCCGAGGTTCCCGAGCTGCGCCCGCCCGAGCTGGCCACGAGCACGTCGCCGGACGTCGAATGGGTCGTGCGCGCGCTCGACGTGCTGCAGCGCAGCGGGCGCACCTACGAGCTCTTCTCGATCCTGCGGCCGACGAGCCCGTTTCGCAGCGCGGCCACGATCCGGGGCGCGCTCGACAAGCTCGAGGCGGCGGGGGCCGGCGTCGACTCGATTCGCGCCGTGCGGCGCTGCCGGGAGCACCCCGGCAAGATGTGGACGATCGAGGGCGACATGATGCGCCCGCTGCTGGCCCAGCCCGACGACGGCGTGCCGTTGCACTCGCGCCAGTTCCAGGCACTGCCCGAGGTCTGGGTGCAGGACTCCAGCCTGGAGATCGCCCGCACCCGGGTGCTGGCCGATCGCCGCGACATCGCGGGCACGCACGTCGCGGCCTTCGTGAGCGAGCGGCTCGGGGGATTCTCGATCGACTATCCGGAGGAGTTCGAGCTGGCCGAGCGGATGATCGAGCTGGGCGAGGCGCTGCTGCCGGCGGTGGCGCAAGCGCCCTACCGGCTCGAGCAGCCCGTCCCATGACGGCGACCGCGGTCCTGTTCTGGGACATCGACGGGACGCTGCTGAGCACCGATCGCGCCGGCATCTACGCGATCGAGGCGGCGGCGCGCGAGGTCTGCGGCGGCGAGGCGGACCTGCAGAGCCTGCCGACGGCGGGGCTCACCGACGCGCAGATCGCCGTCGTGGTGATCGAGTCGCTCGGCGGCACGGCCGACGCCCCCGGCGTCGACGCGTTCCTGCGCGTCTATGAGCGCGAGCTGCCGGCCGCGCTGCCGCGCCGGACGGGACGGGTCCTGCCCGGCGTCCTGGAGATCCTCGACGACCTCGCCGGCGAGACAGGCGTGCACAACCTCCTGCTGACCGGCAACACGCGTGCCGGCGCGGCCGCCAAGCTGCGTCACTACGGCCTGGACGGCCACCTGAGCGACGGCGCGTTCTGCGTCGGCGCCGGCCCGCGTGCGGACATCGCGCGGGAGGCCTGGGCCCTCATCGCCGCGCGCGACGCCGGGGCGAGGCTGGAGCGGGCGTACGTCATCGGCGACACGCCCCACGACGTCCGCTGCGGGCAGGAGATCGGAGCGCGCACGATCGCGGTGGCGACGGGCGGCTACGGCCTGGCCGACCTGCAGGCGTGCGCGCCGTGGGCGGCGATCGAGCGGCTTCCGGATCCGCGCGGGTTCCGCGAGCTCGTCGGCCTGCCCGCCGCCCGGCGGCAGCCGCGCCCGGGCGCTGCGCGGCTACCCTCCTGACGGGAAGATGGAGCACTACGAGATCAGCCACGTCGGGGCGCTCGAGGCGGAGTCGATCCAGATCTTTCGCGAGGTGGCGGCCGAGCTCGAGCACCCGGTGCTCCTGTTCTCCGGCGGCAAGGACTCGATCACGCTGGTCCGGCTCGCGCAGAAGGCGTTCTGGCCGGCGCCGCTGCCCTTCCCGCTGCTGCACGTGGACACCGGGCACAACTTCGCGGAGGTCATCGAGTTCCGCGACCGCCTCGTCGCCGAGCTGGGGGCGCGGCTGCTGGTCGCCTCGGTGCAGGAGGCGATCGACAGCGGGCAGATCACCGAGGAGACCGGGCCGCGCGCCTCGCGCAATCGCCTGCAGACCCCGGTCCTGCTCGACGCGCTGACGCGCCACGGCTTCGACGCGGCCTTCGGCGGCGCCCGGCGCGACGAGGAGCGCGCGCGGGCCAAGGAGCGCATCTTCTCCTTCCGCGACGACTTCGGCGGCTGGGATCCGAAGAACCAGCGACCCGAGTTGTGGGGGCTCTACAACGGCCGCATCCGCCGCGGCCAGAGCGTGCGGGTGTTCCCGCTGAGCAACTGGACCGAGCTCGACGTCTGGCAGTACATCGCGCGCGAGCGGCTCGAGCTGCCGAGCATCTACTTCTCCCATCCGCGCAGCGTCTTCCGGCGCGACGGGATGCTCTATGCCGCGTCGCCGTTCGTCGAGCTGATGGACGGGGAGGAGCCCTTCGACGCCACCGTGCGCTACCGCACGGTCGGCGACATGAGCTGTACGGGTGGCGTGGAGTCGACCGCGGCGACGATCGAGGAGGTCGTGCGCGAGATCGCCGCGACGCGCATCACCGAGCGCGGCGAGACGCGTGCCGACGATCGGGCGACCGAGGCCGCGATGGAGGACCGCAAGCGCGAGGGCTACTTCTGATGCCGGGGGCCGCGGAGAACGGCCGCCTCGCGCGCGCGACCGGGGGCCTGGGGATCCCCGGGGCGGACTCCGACCTGCTGCGCCTGGCGACCGCCGGCTCCGTCGACGACGGCAAGTCCACGCTCATCGGCCGCCTGCTCTACGACGCCAAGGCGCTGCCCGACGACCAGCTCGAGCACATCGAGGCGACGAGCCTGCGCCGCGGCGACGAGTACGTCGACCTCGCGCTGCTGACCGACGGCCTGCGGGCCGAGCGCGAGCAGGGCATCACGATCGACGTCGCCTACCGCTACTTCCACACGCCCCGGCGCAAGTTCATCATCGCCGACACGCCCGGGCACGTGCAGTACACGCGCAACATGATCACGGGGACCTCGACGGCGGACCTGTCGGTGATCCTCCTCGACGCGCGCAAAGGCGTCGTCGAGCAGTCCCGGCGCCACACGTTCATCTCGTCGCTGCTCGGGGTGCCGCACCTCGTCGTCTGCGTCAACAAGATGGACCTCGTCGACTTCGACGAGGCCGTGTTCGAGCACATCTGCGACGACTTCAGGGCGTTCGCGGCCAAGCTCGAGATCCAGGACGTCGTCTTCATCCCCATCAGCGCGCTGCACGGCGACAACGTCGTCGACCGGTCCGAGGCGATGCCGTGGTACGAGGGCGTGCCGCTGCTCTACCACCTCGACCACGTCCACATCGCGTCGGACCGCAACCTCATCGACATGCGCTTCCCGGTCCAGTGGGTCGTGCGGCCGATGACGCGCCGCCACCACGACTACCGCGGCTACGCCGGCCAGGTCGCGGGCGGGGTGCTGCGGCCCGGCGACGACGTCGTCGTGCTGCCCTCGGGGCGCACCAGCACGATCGCCGGGATCGACACGTTCGACGGCCCGCTGGAGGCGGCCTTCCCGCCGATGTCGGTGACGATCCGCCTGCAGGACGACCTCGACGTCTCGCGCGGCGACATGATCTGCCGGCCGCACAACCAGCCGGCGGTCGTGCGCGAGCTCGACGCCACGATCTGCTGGATGGGGGAGGCTCCGCTCGTCGCGGGCGCGAGCTACGTCGTCAAGCAGACGACGCGCTCCGTCAGGGCCGTCGTCGAGCGGCTGCACTACCGCATCGACATGCGCACCCTGCACCGCGACACGCAGGCGCCGCAGCTGGGCCTCAACGACATCGGGCGCGTCGTGCTGCGCACGAGCACGCCGCTGCTCATCGACGACTACCGCCGCAGCCGCGTCACGGGCAGCTTCATCGTCATCGACGAGGCGACCAACGAGACGGTCGGCGCCGGCGTGCTCCTGCACTCGGCGGTCCACGGCAGCCAGGCGCCGGTCGCGCGCAACCTCACCTGGCACGAGGGCAGCGTCTCGCGCGAGCGCCGCTGGGCGGCCCTCGGCCAGCGCGGGGCCACCGTCTGGCTGACCGGCCTTTCGGGGTCGGGCAAGTCGACGATCGCGACGGCGCTCGAGGAGCGCCTGATCGGCGCGGGGCGCTTCGCCTACGTCCTCGACGGCGACAACCTGCGCCACGGCCTCAATCGCGACCTCGGCTTCGACGACGACTCGCGCGCCGAGAACGTCCGCCGCGCCGGCGAGGTCGCGCGGCTGCTGGCCGACGCGGGAGCCGTCGTGCTCGTCGGGCTCATCAGCCCGTTCGCGGCCGACCGCGAGCTCGCCCGCCGCCTGCACGCCGGCAGCGGGCTCGAGTTTCTCGAGGTCCACGTGGACACGTCGCTGGAGGCGTGCGAGCGACGCGATTCCAAGGGCCTGTACGCGAAGGCCCGCCGCGGCGAGATCCTCGGCTTCACGGGCATCAGCGCTCCCTACGAGGCGCCCGCGTCGCCGGACCTGCGGCTGGACGGGGAGCGCACGGTCGCCGAGGCCGTCGACCGCCTGCTGACGATGCTCGTCGAGCGGGGCGTCGTCAGCGTCGAGTAGCGATCGGGCCCAGCACGGCCTCGTGGCCGTGCAGCGAGAACGCGCCGAAGCGGTTGAACAGCTTGTGCTCGGGCCCGTGGAAGTCGGCCGAGCCGGTGGTCAGCAGGCCGAGCTCCTCGCACAGGGCCACGAGCAGGTCGGTCTGCTCCTGCGTGTGCGTGATGTAGAAGGCCTCCACGCCGTCGAGCCCGGCGGCGGCAAGGCGGCGGACGGTGGTCGTGACGACCTCGGGGTCGGCGACGTCCCAGAACGGATGCGCCCACACCGCGACGCCGCCGGCGGCGTGGATGACGTCGATGACGTTGCGCGTCGCCGGCATCGTGCGCGCCACGAAGCCCGGTGTGTCGCAGACGAGGTAGGCCGCGATGAACGCGCCGATGTCGGCGACGCCCTCGGCGGCCAGCCGCGACGCGTTGGCCTCCTCGCGCAGGACCGCCTGTGCGAGGTGCGGGCGCCCGACCGGGCGCCCCCGCGCCGTGCGCGCGCGCAGCGGGCGCTCGTCGAGCGTCCAGCCCTCGCCGCGCAGCGCGGCCGCCATCGCCCGGATGCGCTGGTCGCGGTCCGCGCACGAGCCGGCGAGCAGCTCGAGCAGGCCGGCGTCGTGGTGGTCGACGAGATAGCCGAGCATGTGCAGGTCGTCGCAGACGCCGTCGCAGACCGTGACCTCGGTCGCCGGCACGACCTCGACGCCGTGCCGAACGCCCGCGGCCAGCGCCTCCTCGACGCCGGCGAGCGTGTCGTGATCGCTCAGCGCGGTGACGCGGATCCCGGCCGCGGCCGCCCGCGCGATCACGTCCGCCGGCGCCAGCGTGCCGTCGGAGTGCAGCGAGTGTGCCTGGAGGTCGAAGTGCGGCGACGTCACGCACACACGGTCGCAGAACCCGCCGGTCGCAGGCGTTACGCTGGCTGCGAGATGGCCGATCTGACGATCTACGAGGTCCCGAGCTGCTCGACATGCCAGCGGCTCGGCGACCTGCTCGCGCAGCGCGGGATCGAGTACGAGGGCATCGCCTACCACGACGTCGGCGTCAGCGAGGAGACGATCCGCGAGCTCCTGCGCAAGTCGGGGCTCGGCCCGCGCGACGTGCTGCGCGTGCGCGAGCCGCTCGTGGCGGAGCTCGGCCTGCTCGACGGCGAGGGCGTGACCGACGACGAGCTGATCGCGCTCATGGCGAAGCATCCGCGGCTGCTGCAGCGCCCGATCGTCGTGCGCGGCGATCGCGCCCTGCTCGCGCGGCCGGTCGAGCGCGTGCTCGAGCTGCTGGACTGACCCGCCTTTACACTCGGGCCGATGGTCATCAGCACGCCGGCGAGCGTGCGTCCCGCGCGCCCTGACGACTTCGGCCCGCTTGCCGCGATGCTCGCCCGCGCGTTCTACGACGACCCGGTGACGGCGTGGTTCTATCCCGATGCCGCGCGCAGGATGAGGCACGCCCGCCGCTTCTTCGGCATCCGCCTGCGCCAGCTCGCCGAGCAGGACCTCATCTACACGACGCCCGAGCACACCGGGGCGGCGCTGTGGACGCTGCCGGGGCGCTGGCGCGAGGACCTGCGCCAGTCGCTGATGCTGCTGCCGATGCTGCCGGTGCTGCTGCCCCGGATCGTGCGCTCGACGGCCGCCGTGCGGGAGATCGAGCGCCGCCATCCGGTGGCGCCGCACTACTACCTGTCGGTTCTGGGGACAGAACCCGAAAAGCAGGGCGGAGGCATTGGCTCCGCCCTGCTTGGTCCGGTCCTACAGCGCTGCGACTGTGATGTCGTGGGGGCCTACCTCGAGTCCTCCAAGGAGAGCAACGTCGACTTCTACGTTCGCCATGGCTTTGCCGTGACGGAGCGCATCGAGTTGCCCGGGGGCCCCCCTTTGTGGCTTATGTGGAGGGAACCACGCCGCCGAGCAGGCCGCCCAGCAGGTTGTTGATCAGCCCGGTGACGCTGCCGATGATGCCGCCGATGCCGCCGGCTGCCGGGGTCGTCGTGCCGCCGGCCGGAGCCGAGCCGCCGCCGAACAGGCCGCCGAGCAGGTTCGTGATCATGTCGCCGATGCCGCCGATGCTGCCGGCGCCGGTGGTCCCGCCGCCCAGCAGGCCGCCGAGGAGGCCGCCGAGGTTGCCGATGCCGGCGATGCCGCCGGTGGCCGACGTGCCGCCGACGAAGGGCAGCGAGCTGAGGATCGAGTCGACCAGGCCGGTGACCGTGCTGAGCACGCTCGGGACGATCGTGCCGACGGTCGAGTTGACCATGTCGAGGATCGCGCTGAGCGGGCCCTGAGCGACCGCGGGGAGCATCGGGATGATGCCCTGGATCGTCGAGAAGGCCGTCTGGATGGCGGACGTCGCCATGTTCAGGCACTGCGTGACGATCGCGCTGATGTTCAGCGGGAGGGTGCCGCTGTTGGCGGCGTCGTCGAGGTTCGTGACGGGGGTCGCGTCGCCGACCGACAGGGCTGCGATGACCGACGCGAGGACCGGCTGGACCTCGGCGGGCACCTTCGTCAGCATCGAGGTCAGCATGTCGACGATCTGCTGCTTGCCGGCGATGCTCGGCGAGATCGCCTGGGCGATGAGCGCCTGTGCCTGACCGCTGATCTCGTCGACGAGGTCGGTGATCGCCTTCAGGAGCGTGTCGTACTGCGTGCCGGCGAGCGTCAGCGCCTGCGTGGCGGCGACGTCCTGTGAATCGGAGGAGGCCGAGTAGGCCATGCTGCGGGCCATGCGGGAGGCGGCGGCCGTCTGCGAGCGAGCGGTCTTCAGCTCACGCTTGGCGACGCTGTTCTTGCCGGCCTTGACGGCGCGCTTGAGGCGCTTGACGGCGGTCTCGGCCTTCGCGACGTGAACCTGCACGCCGGCGGTCGAGGATGCGGCGGAGTCGTGCGACTTTGCTGACGCCGTGGCGGGAACCGCCACGAGCGCAGCGAGGGTCGCCATGGTGGCGACGATACGACGGTGGTGCGACATTTTTGCCCCCTTCGGCAACTGGGCGGCCTTCGAGAGGCCCCTGGTTTTGCGCGCCCGCCTCGCGACGGGGTTGCCTTTTTCGTGATGACTGCCTGTACCACGCGGGCGCGTGCCGCTTGTGATGGCCTACTTCGAAAAACTTTCGAAGCTGGCGCGTTGACGCTCTTCGGCGATCAGCCGGCGGAGCGGCCGAGCAGCTGCGACAGCAGGGAGTCGACCCCGCTGAGGACCTGCTGCACGGGCGCGAGCACGACGTCCGGAAGCGACGGCGACGAGGGCGCGGTCGTGGGCGTCGTGGAGGGCGCGGGCGTCGCGACGGGCTCGGGCAGCTTGAGGCCCACCGTTGCGAGGACGCGGTCGATCGTGGGGCGCAGGGAGTCCAGCGTGCTCTGAAGCGTCTGCGTCGCCAGGTTGACGGCGCCGGTGCCGCCGCCGGCGGCGGTCGCCTGGGCCAGCTGGACGGCGTCGAGCACCTGCTGGCGCAGATCGGTGAGCTTGGACGTGACGTTCTGGGCCGGGGCCTTCTTGACCACGGGCGCCGAGGCCGGTGCCTGCTGCGTCGCGGCGGGCGCGGGGGCCGGCGTCGCGGCGGCGGGGACCGGAGGCGTGGCCACGGTCTCGCGGCGGGGGAGCAGGCCCGCGCCGATGACGCTGCGCGAGTGCGCGCTCGTGTGCGTGGAATGCGCCCCGGCGGCGCGAACGCGCAAAGAGGACTTCGCCGAGCGCGCGTGCGCGGCGGCGCGGGCCTTCAGCGCCGCTGCCGTCGGCGTGGCGGCGGGCGCGGGGCGCGCTGCCGCCGTCCTGGGCGCGGGGTTGTCGGGCTTGGCGACGTGCTTGAGCTCGACGGCGGCCCCGCCGGTCGTCGCGACGACTGCAGCGACGGTCAGGCCCTTGAGCAGCACGGGCATGCTGCTCCAGCTCGCGACCGTGACCGTTGCGGCACCGCCGCCGCCGACGGCGAGCAGGCCGCCCGCGCCACCGCCGAGCATGCTCGTGATCGCGGCGCCTGACAGCCAGGGGCCGAGAAGGTGAAGGTCCGCCGTGCGGGCGCCGATCGCCTGCTGGAAGCTCGCGCAGTCGTTGCAGGAGCGCAGGTGCGCGCGGATGCGCCGCGCGCGCAGGCTGCGGCGGTCGCCGTCGGAGATGCAGTGGCGCACGTTGACGCAGTCGGTGGCGCGGCCGTCGACCGCCTCGTGCAGGGCGCTGCGGGCGTCGAAGACGGCGCGGCGCGCGGCCTCGTTGGAGACGCCGAGCGCATCGGCGATCTCGTCGTAGCCGAGGCCGCTGAGCTCGCGCATGACGAGGGCGCCGCGCTGGCGCTCGGGCAGGCCGCGCAGGTCGTCGACGAGCTGGGCGAGGCGGACGCGGTGCTCGGAGTCGACCTCCGGGCCGGGCACGCTGGGCTCGTCGAGCTCGGTGAGCTCGGTGGTCGCGCCGCGGCGACGGACGATGTTGATCGACTCGTTGTGGGCGATGCGGTACAGCCACGGCCGCAAGGGGCGCCCGGGCTCGCGCCGCGGGAGCGCGCGCAGGGCGTTCTCGAGCGCGGCCTGGGTCGCGTCGTGGGCGTCGTCGTCGTTGAGGAGGATCGAGCGGCAGTAGGCCAGCAGCGGGGCGTGGTAGCGCTCGCACAGCGTGCTGAAGGCGGCGGTGTTGCCGGCGGCCGCGCGGGCGGCGAGGGTCTCGTCGCCCAGGCGGGCGAGGGCGACGATCCGGGGCGGACGGGTCGGAAGGGCGGCGGTGGCGGACATCGTGTCCCTCCTATCGGCAAGGGCGGCCCGATCTGTGAGCCCACGTAGTCTTGGCTCGCGTGCCCGTCCAGGCCTCCATCGGCTCGTTCTTCGACGCGATCGGATCGTTCTTCGACAGCCTCTCGCGCGTGAGCTGGGGGCCGCTTGCGATCGGGGCGGCCGCCTTCGTCGTCTACCTCACGCTGCGCGCGCGGGCCTTCTTTCACACGCTGCGCGCCGCCTACCCTGCCGAGCCGTTCGCCTTCCGGCGCGTCTGGGGCGCCTACATCGCTGCGTACGGCTTCAACAACGTCATCCCCGCGCGCGGCGGCGACGTCATCAAGCTCTTCCTCGTCAAGCAGTCGATCCCGCACGCGACCTATCCCGCGGTCGGCGCGGCGATCTGCGTGGAGGCGATCTTCGACGCGGTCATGGCGGTCTTCATCCTCGCCTTCGCCTTCAGCCAGGGCGTGTTCCCCAAGCCGCCCGACTTCGCCGACCTGCACGCGTTCGACCTGTCGTTCTTCGCCGCCCATCCGCGCTTCGCGCTCTTCGTGCTGACCGCGCTCGCCGTCGCCGTGCTCGTCGGCTTCGCCGTGCTCTCGCAGCGGGTGAAGGCCTTCTGGGCGCGCGTGCGCCAGGGCCTGACGATCCTCGGCGACCGGCGCCGCTACCTGCGCGAGGTGTTCGCCGTCCAGTTCGCGGGCTGGCTCTTTCGCTTCCTCGCGTTCTGGATGCTGCTGGAGGCATTCAACGTCGGCGGCTCGGTGCGCAACGTCCTGCTCGTGCTCGGCGTCAACGCCGTGGCTGCCGTCGTGCCGTTCACGCCCGGCGGCGCCGGGGTGCAGCAGGCGCTGCTGGTCAAGGTCTTCGCCGGCGCCGCCACCGGGGCGACCGTTGCGGCCTACTCGGTCGGCCAGCAGATCGTCATCGCCGCCGTCACGCTCGCGGTCGGGTTCTTCGCGCTCGTCGCGATCTTCCGGATCCGCTCGTTCAAGGAGGCGATCCGCCTCGGGCAGGCCGAGCGCGACGCCGAGAAGGCTGCGTCGGCCGCTGCCGCGCAGGAGGCGTGAGCCCGGGCTACTGCAGCCCGTTGCGCGCTTCGCGCACGAGCGCGACGGCATCGGGGAAGACCGTCGCCATGACCGAGCGGATCTGCTCGGCCTGCTGGTCGACCGTGCCCTGGATGTTGACGCGGTTGATCGCGGCGACGGTCATCTCGACCGCGAGCTTGATCGCGTTGTCGGCCCATGCGAGGCCTTGCTGGGCCTGCATCTGCTCGGCGAACTCCGCCATCTTGCGCTGTAGCTCCTCGGGGTCGCCGAAGAGGCCTCCGAAACCTTCCATGAGCCCATGGTAGCGAGCAGGCCCAGTAGCCTCGGCGTCAGTGTCGGAGATCGAGGGCGCGGGCGTCGCGCTGCACTACACCGAGTCCGGCAGCGGGCCGCCGCTGCTGCTGATCCACGGCCTGGCATCCGATGCCGAGGGCTGGTCGGATGCGGCGCGATCGCTCGCGACGGACGGCTTTCGCACGATCGCCTACGATCGCCGCGGCTACGGCGCCAGCGGGGCGCCCGACGTATACGTCGCCACGACCGTGCAGGAGCAGGCCGAGGACGCCGCGGCGCTGCTGGGGCGCCTGGATGCGCTGCCGGCACTGCTCGTCGGCGACGGCTTCGGGGCGCTGGTGGCGCTCGAGCTGCTCGTGCGCCGGCCGCAGCTGGCGACGGCCGCGGTGCTCTCCGACCCGCCGCTGTTCGCGTACGTGCCGGCGGCGACCGAGGCGCTGGCCGAGGAGCGCAAGCTGCTGGAGGACGGCCTGCGCGCCGGCGGGCGGGCGGCCGCGCTGGCGGTGTGGATGGGGGAGGGCGCGGACCTGTCGCGGGCCGAGTCCTGGCAGCGCGGCTTCTTCGCCGACTACGCGGGGCAGGCGAGCTGGTCGCCGTCGCGGCGCGAGCTGCGTGCCATCGACGTGCCGGTGGCGCTCGTGACGGGTCCGGCGTCGGCGGCGCACGTGGTCGCCGCGGCCGACGCCGCCGCGGCGCTGCTGCCGGCGGCGTCGCGCACGCACGACGGCGACGTCGTGCGGGCCGCGGTCGCGCTGGGGCGCTGAGGCGCGGGGCGTCTTCTTATCGCCGCAGTTCGTCTCGCCGGCGGCGGCTACACGCGCCGCGCCACGACCGCCACCGTCCCGCCCCTCCCGAGGGCACCGAACGCGAGCTCGGCGAGCACGGCGACCGGCGCGAGCGGCAGCGCCGCGATCGTCACGAGGGCGTCGCGGCTGCGCAGCGGGGCGTTGTGCTTGAGCGCGTTGTAGAGCCAGGAGGGGATGCGCGTGCCGCGGCTGACGAGCGACTGCCAGAGGCCGAACGGGTTGTGCTCGGCGAGCACGTGGTGCGTGGAGACCGGCTGCAGCCCGCTCGCGCGCAGCAGCGCGTGCAGCCCGGCGACGGTGAAGTGCGTGCGGTGGCGCGGGACGTCGAGGTGGAACCAGGTCGCGCCGCCGACCCGCGCCTGGAAGCTGCCGAGGTTGGGCACGCCGACCAGCAGCAGGCCGCCCGGTCGCAGCCAGGCGGCGATCCGCGCCAGCGCGGGCCCCGGCTCGTCGAGGTGCTCGAGGACGTGCCACAGCGTGGCAGCGTCGATCGAGCCGGCGGGCACCTCGGCGTCGCCGACGCCGGCCTGCTGCAACTCGATCCCGAGCGCGCGCGCCCCCTCGACGCCCCGCAGCGAGGGCTCGACGCCCTGCGCGTACCAGCCCGCCAGCCGCGCCTCGGCGACGAAGCGCCCGCGCCCGGCGCCGATGTCCAGCAGCCGCCCGGGCGTCCGGGCGCCCGCGCGCGCAAGCAGCGTCAGCCGCCGGCGGGCGAACGAGCGCAGGATCGGCGCCGCCAGCCGCGACCCGCGGGGCGGGCCACCGCCGTAGGCGCCCGTGTCGTGCGCCTGCGCAGGTGCCGGCGCGAGCGTCACGGCGGTCCCGCAGCTCGCGCAGCGGGCGAGCTCGTAGTCGCCGGGCAGGGCCGGGTCCGAGCCGGGCACGGTCATCCAGGCGACGAGTGCGCGGCTCCCGCACGCCGGGCAGGAGCGGTCCGCGGGCGCGACCTCGCGCGCCGCGGTCACCCGCCGCGATCGTGGAAGTAGAAGCCCGGCAGCGCTGCCCGCGTGATCTGCGTGGTCATGTGGTGGGCGAGCTCGAGGTCGCCCGTCCGCACCGCCAGGTCGTCGAGGGTGACGATCCCCGTCAGGCGGTCGCCGTCGAGGATCGGCAGGCGCCGGATCCCGTGGCGCACCATGATCTCGGCGGCCTCCTCGACGTCCATGCCAGGCTCGGCGGTGACCACCGGCGACGAGCAGTGGGCCGCGACGCCGTCCGTCGAATCGCGTCCGTCGGTGAGCGCGCCGAGGGCCAGATCGCGGTCGGTGACGAAGCCGGCCAGCGTGCCGTCGTCGTCGACGAGCACGACCGATCCGACGTTGCGCTCGCGCATGAGCTCGGCGACGTGGCGGACCGTCGCCGAGGGCTGCGCGGTCACGACGCTCTCGGTCATGACGTCACGGATCTCCACGACCGCAACATACACTTGCGCCGTGGCCGCCACTGCTGACGAGACGCTCGCCGACGAAGGGCGGCGCCACCGGCAGGCCGGCGCGGTCTCGATCGCCGCGGGCATCCTCACGATCGGCAGCGGGGCCTTCGCGGCAGCCGTCTACAGCGACAAGCCGACGGTCCCGGTCGTCGACGCGCTGCGCGAGCAGCTCTCGGCCAACCCGCCCGCCGTCGGCGGGCTGAAGGTCCGCGAGGCGCTCTTCTACGACCAGCACGCGGTGACGGTCGTCCTCGTCTCGGTCTGCCTGGCGCTCGCGGCCGGCCTGATGGGCTTCGCGCTGTCGCACCTGTACCGCTCGGTGAAGGCGCGCCGGCCGGAGTTCCCGCGCGTGGCGGTCGTGCTCGCGATCGCCGGCTCGGTCCTCGTCGGCGTCGCGGAGCTCACGCTCGCGATCAGCGTGACCGTCCAGTCGCACGCGCTGGCCGCCAGTGCGCACCCGACCGCCGCGGCAGCGCGCGACGCGCTGCTGCCGCCCATCGCGCTCGCCGCCGGGATCCTGCGTCAGCTCGGCGTCTTCGCGCTGGGCGGCGGGTTCATCCTGATCGCGCTGAACGCGATGCGCGTCGGCCTGCTCACGCGCTTCATGGGCGTGCTGGGGGTCATCGTCGGCGGGCTGTTCATCATCCCGCTGGGTGCCTCGCTGCCGATCGTCCAGGCCTTCTGGCTGGCTGCCCTCGGCGCGATGTTCCTGCACTGGTGGCCGCCGGGGCTGCCGCCCGCGTGGGTGACCGGCGAGGCGCAGCCGTGGCCGACGCAGCAGGAGATCCGCGAGCAGCGCAGCGTGCGCAAGGAGGCCGCCGCGAGCCGGTCGGACAAGCTCAGCGCGCCGAGCACGCGCAGGCAGCGCCCCGAGCCACCGGAGACGCCGGCACCCGAGGCGCCCGAGCGTCCGGCGCACTCCTCGTCGAAGAAGCGAAAGCGCAAGCGCCGCTGAGCGGCGCGGCCCGCTACTCCTGGTCGGCCGTCTCCTGCTCCTTCGCGGCCTCGGCCTCGGCGAGCGTGCTGCCGTCCATGGCTGCCAGGATCGCCGCGCGCGCGGCGGCAGCGGGGTCCTCGGGCTCTCCGGGCGTGGTCTCGTCGTCGAGCATCGTCTCTCCTCTGTCCATCCGGCGGATGTGTTCAAGGGTCCTACGGGTAGTCCCTCGATCCGGATGAATCCTCTCGGCGCGAGCGGACGGTACTCAGGGCACCCGCGGCGCGGTAGCGTGCGCACATGACCTACGAGGAAGCGTGTGCCGCGCACTCCTGGAAGGTGCCCGAGCGCTACAACATCGCCGCCGACGTGTGCGACAAGCACCCCCGCGACAAGCTCGCGATGATCCACGAGGACCCCGACGGCGCCGTCCGCGAGGTCTACTGGGGCGAGCTGCAGGACATGTCCGACCGCTTCGCGCGGATGCTGACCGAGCGCGGCGTGCAGCGCGAGGACCGCGTCGCGATGCTGCTGCCCGCCACGCCCGAGACCGCCGCTGCCTTCCTGGGCACCTGGAAGATCGGCGCGATCCTGCTGTCGATGTCGATCCTCTACGGCGACGAGGGCATCCGCCACCGCCTGAGCGACTCGCAGGCGCGCGTCGTCGTGACCAACGGGGCCAACCGCTCGCGGGTCGAGGGCCGGACCGAGGTCGTCGAGATCGAGCCCGGCGACCTCGACGAGGGCGACACGGACTTCGAGCGCGCCGACACCGCCGCCGACGATCCCGCGCAGCTGTACTACACGTCCGGGACGACCGGCTTGGCAAAGGGCATCCTGCACGCCCATCGCTACATCCTCGGCCACGAGGAGTTCATCTACTGCCACGACGTGCAGGACGGCGAGCGCTTCCACGGCATGGGCGAATGGGCCTGGGCGGCGGGCATCTGCCCGCTGATCGGGCCCTGGCGCTTCGGCGCCGTCCAGCTCGTGCTGCAGCGCAAGGGCGGCTTCGACCCGCACGGGCAGCTTGACTTCCTCTCGCGCCACGAGGCCTCCAACGTCTTCGCGACGCCGACCGCGATTCGCTCGATGATGGGCATCGCCGACGCGGGCACCCGCTACCCGCAGGCATTGCGCATCGTCTGCTCGGCCGGCGAGCCGCTGAACCCGGAGGCGATCCGCTGGTTTCGCGACCAGTACGGCGTGACCGTCCTGGACTACTACGGCCTCAGCGAGTCCTATCCGCTGTGCGGCAACTTCCCCTTCATGGACGTGCGCGAGGGCTCGATGGGCAAGCCGATGCCGGGCTGGGACGTGCAGATCCTCGACGAGGACGAAAAGCCCGTGGCCCAGGGCGAGCGCGGCGAGATCTGCCTGCGCGCGCGCACCAACCCCCACTATCCGCTGGGCTACTGGAACAACCCCGAGGCCGGCGAGGAGACGTTCGGCGGCGAGTGGTTTCACACCAAGGACGCAGCCAGCCAGGACGAGGACGGCTACGTCTGGTACGAGGGCCGCGCCGACGACGTGATCATCTCCGCCGGCTACCGGATCGGCCCCTTCGAGGTCGAGTCGGCGTGCCTCGAGCACCCGGCCGTCGCCGAGGCCGCCGCGGTCGCCTGGCCCGACGAGCGCCGCGGCAACATCGTCAAGGCGTTCGTCGTGCTGGCCGCCGGCCACGAGCCCAGCGACGAGCTCGGCTCGGAGATCGGCCTGTTCGTGCGCGACCACCTGTCCGCGTACGCCTACCCGAGGCTGGTCGAGTTCGTCGAGGACCTGCCCAAGACCCTGACCGGGAAGATCCGCCGCATCGAGCTGCGAGAGAGGAGCAAGGCCACATGAGCGTCGACGCATCCACGCACGAGAGGCTCGCCCGCCGGCTGGAGGAACTGCTCGAGGTCGAGTCCTTCCCGCCGCCGGAGCAGTTCGCCCGCGACGCGCTGCTCAACGATCCCGAGGTCTACGAGCGCGCCGCCGCCGACCCGCTGGCGTGGTGGGCCGAGCAGGCCCGCGCGCTGGACTGGATCAACGAGCCGTCGGAGGTGCTCGACGACTCGCGGGCGCCGTTCTACAAGTGGTTCGCGGACGGCACGCTGAACGCCTCCCAGAACTGCCTCGACCGCCACGTCGAGGCCGGCCGCGGCGACCGCGTCGCGTTTCACTGGCACGGCGAGGAGGGCGAGGAGCGCGCGATCACCTATGCCGACCTGCTCGCCGACGTGCAGCGCTTCGCCAGCGCGCTGATGGACCAGGGCGTCGGCAAGGGCGACGTCGTCGGGATCTTCCTGCCGATGATCCCCGAGGTCGTCGTCGCGATGCTCGCCTGCGCGCGCATCGGCGCGCCTCACAACGTCGTGTTCGGCGGATTCTCGCCGGAGTCCGTCAAGGAGCGCATGGAGGTCTCCGAGGCCAAGGCGCTCATCACCGTCGACGGCGCGCGGCGCAAGGGCAAGACGGCGCCGATCAAGCAGGCCGTCGACGAGGTCGGGATCCCCGTGCGCACGACGATCGTCGTGCGCCACACCGGGATCGACTGCCCGATGGGCGAGGGCGACGTCTTCTACGACGAGATCATGGCCGCCGCCGATCCCGAATGCGCGCCCGAGCAGCTCGAAGCCGAGCACCCGCTCTTCATCCTGTACTCCAGCGGGTCGACCGCCAAGCCGAAGGGGATCCTGCACACGACCGGTGGCTACCTCACCGGAGTCGCGTGCACGCACAAGTACGTCTTCGACCTCAAGGCCGACGAGGACGTCTACTTCTGCTCGGCCGACGTCGGCTGGATCACCGGGCACTCCTACATCGTCTACGGGCCGCTGTGCAACGGCGCGACGTCGGTCATGTACGAGGGCGCGCCAGACTATCCCGACAAGGACATCTGGTGGGCGCTGTGCGAGCGCTACGGCGTGACGATCTTCTACACCGCGCCGACGGCGATCCGCGCCTGCATGAAGTGGGGCGAGGAGTATCCCGGCCGCCACGACCTCTCCTCGCTGCGGCTGCTGGGGACCGTCGGCGAGCCGATCAACCCGAAGGCCTGGGTCTGGTACCACCACGTCATCGGCGGCGAGCGCTGCCCGATCGTCGACACCTGGTGGCAGACGGAGACCGGCAACATCATGATCACGCCGCTGCCCGGGATCACGCACGCCAAGCCGGGCTCGGCGACCGTGCCGTTCCCCGGCGTCGAGGCGGCCGTCGTCGACGACGACGGCAACGAGGTGCCGCGCGACACGCAGGGCCTGCTCAGCCTGCGCCGCCCCTGGCCGGGGATGCTGCGCACGCTCTACGGCGACGACGACCGCTACGTCTCGACGTATTTCGAGAAGTTCGGCCCGCAGACGTACTTCGTCGGGGACGCCTCGCGCCAGGACGGCGACGACTGCTTCTGGGTCATCGGCCGCGTCGACGACGTGCTCAACGTGTCCGGGCACCGCATGTCGACGGCCGAGATCGAGTCGGCGATCGTCTCCCACGAGAAGGTCGCCGAGGCGGCGGTGATCGGGCAGGCCGACGAGGACACCGGCCAGTCGGTCTGTGCGTTCGTGACGCTCGAGGGGACGCTGGAGGGCGACGACGCGCTCGTCGGCGAGCTGCGCGAGCACGTCGCGCGCAAGATCGGCAAGCTCGCCCGCCCGAAGCGGATCGTCTGGGCCGACGATCTGCCCAAGACGCGCTCGGGCAAGATCATGCGGCGCCTGCTGCGCGACATCGCCGAGGGACGCGAGCTCGGCGACGTCACGACGCTGCGCGACCCCGACGTGATGTCGCAGCTCGAGTCGCGGGTGGCCGAGCGAGCCGACGAGGAGGCTTAGAGGTCTGCAAAAGGCAGCCGGTCCACGAGATCGGTGATCTCGAAGACGCGGTGCACCTGCCGCGGGCCCTTCAGGAGCGTCAGGCGGCCGTCGGCGTTGCAGCGGTCGGCGGCCATGAGCAGCAGGCGGATGCCGGTGGAGTCGATGAACTCCAGGGCGCCGAGGTCGACGATGATCGCCGCCGCGTCGCCGGCCTCGACGCGTTGCAGCTCCTCCTCCAGGCGCGGGGCGCCGTCGAGGTCGAGCTCGCCGATGAGCTCCAGGACGTGCGTCTCGCCATCACGCTCGCTGCGCAGCGCCAGGCTGCCCAGTTTGCGTGCTCGTTCGGCGCGCTCGCCCTGCTCCATCGGTCGTCCCTTCGTATGGCGCTCGCGGCCCGCGGGCCCGTGTTGTCCAGCGGCTGACCCTATCACCGGTCCCCGCGGCCTCTCACGGACATAGGTCCAAGGCCTGCGAGGCATTTTGCCCATCGAGCTTTGCCTGTGTGCGCAGCTCGGAGACGATCCGCTCCAGCCGCGGCTCGGTCTCGCGGTCGACATGTTTGGGTTGACGGTCGTGTACTCGGAGTCGCGCCTGCTACCGGCAGACTTGCCGCATAGCATCGCCGGCCAGACGGCGTCATTCGACGATGAGTACCGGGTCCTCGACCGCAGCGGCGACGCCACGGCCGTTGTGCTGCCCAAAGGCCGTTGCCTCGTCGTGCCGGCGCCGCGGAACTGAAGGCAGCGCTATGGGCTCAGACCTTCCGGTACTCCGGAACCCATGAGCCATCTGGGAGCTGCTCGAAGTCTTGGAACAGGCTGGGAGCCTCGTCGCGCATGACTCGCGCTACCGAGTCGAAAACGGAACGCAGTTCCTCTTCCGCCCCGGGCGAAGTCCGCATCTCGACGACGTGTCGGAGCGTCCGTAGATTCGCGGTCCAAATGATGTCCGTGCTCAGTCCGATGGGCGCCAGGCGCCGAAGCGCCGATGTGACCTCCTTCTTTACGGCGAACGGCACGCCCTCGTCATCGAGCCCAAGAGCCTCAGCCGCCGTGACCTGAAACTCCTCAAGCTGCTCGACGAGGCTCACGACCTGCTCACGGATTGGCTCAAGCGCTGATGGGACGCGGAAACCGAGGTCGGTCAGCCGGACGTACCGGAGGCTCTCTTGGCTGAAGGCGGAGCCAGCCCTGTGCCGCACGAGCTCATGGGTAAACACGCGAGAGACGTTGCGGAATGCGAACGTGAAGTTCGCGTGTTCGAGCACGCTGCCATGGAGGCTCCTGAGAAGGTTGCCCAAGTACTCGCGCTGGTCCTCACGGATGCGTGTGACGTTGGGATTGAGTCCGGGTTCCCAGCTGCGGTAGCAAACACGGCCGCAGAATTCGACCAACGTCTGTGCGCCATTGGGCTCACCGTCAGCGAGTCGGCGCTCCAGCCATGAGAGGCCACCGACGTCTTCGAGGTAGGCACGAATCGCATCGACATCGATTGACGGCCTTGAGATGAGGAAGACGGATGGGGTGGTCTCGTGCATGGCGAACGGCGTGGTTGCCGACTCTTGGAGTGCTGTCGGTGGGTTCATGGGGCGCATCCTTTCGGGAGCATCGGACAGCAACCATGCCCGCGCGCGTTCGCGAGTTTCGCCGATTTCGCATGTTCGCTCGGCAGCGACATGTCGGAGGCGCCGTTTGCAGGGGAACTGCGCGCTAGGTCCAGATAAAGTCATCGCCGTAGCCGACGAAGATGCGCTCGTAGAAGTCCGCCGCGCGGGCGCCCTCGTCGTTGTCGTAGCTCGCCGGTAGCGCCGGCAGCGAGCCCGCGAACTCGTCGAGGAACAGCCGCCGCAGGGTGCCGGGATAGCGCGAGTAACGGGCGAACAGGGCGCCCTTGACGGTCTCGGGCAGGTTGACGAGGGCGAAGACCGGGCGGTCGAGGTTCGTGACGTGAGGCTGCAGGCGCGCGCGCTCGCCGGCGGTGAAGGTCTCCACTGGGTACTCCACGGGGGCGCAAGGCTAGCGCCCGCCCCGGCGGCTGCCCGCGTCAGGTCGCGGCGGCGGCCGGTTGTCGGCAGGGCGTGAGAAGTGGGTGAGTTTCCCGGCGAGCCATGGTGGTTGTCGCGTGCGTAGGTAACTGTGGCGCTACCAAACCAAGGGAGGCGCGGTATGCGCAAAGTCTTGCTGATGGTGTTCGCCAGCGTGATGTTGATGGGTCTCGGGACGACGGTGGCCTCGGCCCAGTCCAAGAAGACCTGCGACAAGAGCGGTCATGGCAACGCCTGCAAGCCGAAGCCAAAGTGCGACAAGAGCGGTAAGGGCAACGCCTGTAAGCCCAAGCCCGAGTGTGACAAGAGCGGCAAGGGCAACGAGTGCAAGCCCGAGCCCTGCGACACGAGCGGCAAGGGCAACGACTGCAAGCCCGAGCCCTGCGACAAGAGC
>JAXDFS010000342.1:0-5219 GCA_034665465.1 Solirubrobacteraceae bacterium | reverse complement strand
TCGCCGCGCCACGTCGACCTGCGGCCGTTCGCCGTCTTCGGCGAGACGATCAGCATCGTCCCCGGCGGCCTGAGCCGGGTCGCGCTCACCGAGGGCTCGATGATCGTCAACTCCTCGCGCGGCGGCGGCTCCAAGGACACCTGGGTCCTCGAGAGCGGGGACGACAGCGGCGACCGCGCGGCGCCGCTGCGTCCCGAGAGCCTGCCGCCGACGCTGCCCGACCTGCGCTACGGCGCCTGGACCGGCCAGCAGCAACAGCAACAGCAGGGCCCGCCGTGCTCGCGCGCATAGCCCAGGAGCTCTTCTGGCTGGGGCGCAACCTGGCCCGCGCCGAGCAGATGTCGCGGCTGCTGGACGGCGTCTTCCAGGCCGACCTGCAGGGCCGCCCCGAGGATCCGAGCGCCGGGCGCCTGGGCTGGGACTCGCTCATGCACATCATGGGCGCCGGCCGCGAGGACGAGCGTCACACCGATCGCGACGACGTGCTCGACGCGCTGACGTTCGACATCGACAACCCCGCCTCGGTCGTGGCCTGTGTCGCCCGCGCGCGCGAGGGCGCGACCACCGTGCGCGACGTCATCTCGGCCGAGATGTGGGAGGCGATCAACACCACCCACCTGCGCCTGCGCGACGGCGACCTGTCCTCGCGCCTGTATTCCGGGCCCTACTCGATCTACAAGCACGTCAAGGAGCGCTCGGCGCTCTTCTGGGGCCTGACCGCGCGCACGATGCTGCGCGACGAGGCCAGCGCGTTCCTCAGCGCCGGCGGGCGCATCGAGGCCGGCGACATGGTGCTGCGGATGCTGCGCGTCGCGCTGCCCAGCGCCGACGCGGACGTCGACGGGCAGGCCGACGGGCAGGCGATCGCGCTGCTGCAGGCCGTCGGCGGCGTGCAGGCCTACCGCCGCGCCGTCCCCGCGCCGGCGCACGCGGGACCCGTCGCGCGCTTCCTGCTCTTCGAGCGCAACTACCCCGACTCCGTCGCCGCCGCGGTCGACGCCGTCAACGGCGCACTGCGCCACGCCGACGCCCAGCCGCGCAGCTCGGAGCCGATCCTGCGCCTCAGCCGCCTGAGCGCCGACCTCGAGTTCCGCCGCAGCGCCGAGGGCGACGCCGATCTCGTCGTCACCTGCCGCGAGGTCCAGCGCGAGCTCGGGCTCGTGGACGCGGACATCGCCCAGCGCTACTTCGGGGGCGCACGAGCGGCATAGTCCGCGGCGACCCGCCATGCACTTCTCGATCAGATTCCTCACGGAGTACGCCTACGACGCGCCCGTGACCGACAACCTCAACGCGCTGCGCGTGCGCCCGGCGACGACCTCGACGCAGCGCTGCGACGAGTTCACGGTGCGCATCGATCCCGAGGCGCGCGTCGGGCGCCACAGCGACTACTTCGGCACCGAGGTGCTCGAGTTCGGGATCGTCCGCGCACACACGCGCCTGACGATCGACGCGCGCGCCCGCGTCGTCACCGGCGAGCCGCCCGACCCGCCCGACGGCGCCTGGGACGCGCTGGACACCGAGGCCTACGCCGAGGCCGCGGGCGAGTATCTGCTGCCCGCGCTCGACGACCCGATCCTCGACACGCTCGACGATCTGCGCGGGGCCGTCCGCAGCGACACCCCGCTGCACACGCTGCGCGTGCTCTGCGACCTGATCCCCGACCGCTACGAGTACCGCACGGGCGTGACGTACGTCGGCTCGACGGTCGAGGAGTTCCTGCGCGTCGGCGCCGGGGTCTGCCAGGACTACGTCCACCTCGCGCTGATCCTGCTGCGCCGCAACGGCATCGCCGCGCGCTACGTCAGCGGCTACCTGTGGGCGGCCCCCGCCGACGAGGGCGACGACTCCGTCGAGGTCGAGACGCACGCCTGGCTGGAGGCGCTGCTGCCGGGCCTGGACGGCCGCGGCGAGCCCGTCTGGGTCGGGGCGGACCCGACCAACCGCCGGCTCGCGGGGGAGCGCCACGTGAAGATCGGCCACGGCCGCCACTACGCCGACGTACCGCCGGTGCGCGGCGTCTACCAGGGCGGCGCGCGCTCGCAGCTGGATGCCAGCGTGCACATGACGCGCCTGGACCCGCAGGCGGGCGCCCGGGCATAGCCCCGAAAGCGAACTCGCGCCCGCGCGGTCACTCGCGCTAGACTGCAACGCAGACCTGCCTTGCGCAGGTCGTTTTTCTGTCCTCTTGCCGTCACGGAGCGCCGAATGGCCCGCGGAGACGTGCGTATCGCTGTGACCCTCGCGTGCGAGGTCTGCAAGCGTCGCAACTACCAGTCGAACAAGTCCAAGCGCAACAATCCCGAGCGGATCACGCTGCGCAAATACTGCAAGTGGTGCAGGGAGCACACAGGCCACCGGGAGACCCGGTAGCCGGCTCGATCCACCGCATCGAATGGCTCGCAATCGCCAGCGCGCGAAAGCACGCAAGCAGAAGCTCCACCGGGAGAACATCCCGGGGCCGCTGGACCACGCCTCAGGCGAGGTCGAGGAGGTCGAGGCGCGCATCGTCGCCGGTGCCGCAGGCATCCCCGCCGATGACGCCACGGCCCTTCCCGTCGACGACGGCGTCGACATCGACACCGACCCCGACTTCGTCCCCGACGCCGAGCTGGCGCTCGACCGCGAGCAGATGGGCACCGGCGCAGGCGACGTCGCAGCGCCGCGCACGCCGTCGGGCTCGCGGCTGGTCAACTTCGCCCGCGCCAGTTGGGCCGAGCTGCAACGCGTGCAGTGGCCCGACCGCCGCCAGGTGGGCCAGGCGACCGCGGTCGTCCTCGGCTTCGTCGTGATCGCCGGCGCGTTCCTCGGCCTCGCCGATGCCGTCGCACAGCGCATCGTCGACTTCATCCTCTAGTCCCCCCGATCTTCGAGAGACCCCCTTCATGTTTCGCTGGTACGTCGTCAACACCTATTCAGGCCACGAGAACAAGGTCAAGCAGAACCTCGAGCACCGCGTGGTCTCCCTGAACCAGAAGCGCAACGTCCGCCAGGTCGTCGTGCCGACCGAGTCCGTGTCCGAGATGAAGGACAACCAGAAGGTCACGGTCGAGAAGCGCACGATGCCCGGCTACGTCCTCGTGAACATGGAGCTCAACGAGGACTCCTGGGGGCTCGTCAAGGGCACTCCGGGCGTCACCGGCTTCGTCGGTGCCTCCAACGAGCCGGTCCCGCTCACGCAGGCCGAGGTCGATCGCCTGCTGCACCGCGAGGTGGCCGTCCGCGAGCGCAAGAAGGCGACGTTCGCGATCGGCGAGTCGGTCAAGGTCATCTCCGGTCCGCTGTCTGATTTCTCCGGCGAGATCTCCGAGATGAACGAGGACGCGTCTCGCCTGAAGGTGCTTGTGTCAATCTTCGGTCGCGAGACGCCGGTCGAAGTCGGCTTCGACCAGGTCAAGAAAATCTACTGGCAAAAAAGGTTCTTACACAGATCAAGCTGCAGGCGATGGGCGGCCAGGCCAGCCCGGCGCCGCCGGTCGGCCCTGCGCTGGGTCAGCACGGCATCAACATCATGGAGTTCTGCAAGGCGTTCAACGCGCAGACCCAGGGCGATGCCGGCACGACGATCCCGGTCGTCATCACCGTCTACGAGGACCGCTCGTTCACGTTCGTCACCAAGACGCCGCCCGCTGCGGTGCTCATCAAGCAGGCCCTCGGCCTGCAGAGCGGCTCGGGCGAGCCGCACCGCGTGAAGGTCGGGAAGATCACCCAGGCGCAGATCCGCGAGATCGCCGAGAAGAAGTTCGACGACCTCAACGCCAACGACCTCGACCAGGCCTCGAAGATCATCGCCGGAACGGCACGGAGCATGGGGGTCGACGTTGTCTAGTCACGGCAAGCGCTACATCGAGGCCCGCGAGAAGGTCGACCGCGAGCAGGAGTACACGCCGCGCGAGGCGATCGACCTCATCAAGGCGCTGCCCGCGCCGAAGTTCGACGAGAGCATCGAGATCCACATCCGCACCGGGCTGAACGTGCGCCACGCCGACGAGCAGCTGCGCGGGACGATCGCGCTGCCCAACGGCCTCGGCAAGGAGGTCACGATCGCCGTCTTCGCGCAGGGCGACAAGGCCCGCGAGGCCGAGGAGGCCGGTGCCGACATCGTCGGTGCCGAGGACCTCGCCAAGCGCGTCGAGGAGGGCTTCACCGACTTCGACGTCGCGATCGCGACGCCCGACCTGATGCCCGTCGTCGGCCGCCTCGGCCGCGTGCTCGGCCCGCAGGGCAAGATGCCCAACCCCAAGGTCGGCACCGTGACGATGGACGTCGGCCGCGCCGTGCAGGAGGCCAAGGCCGGCAAGATCGAGTACCGCACCGATCGCACCGCGATCGTCCACCTTCCGATCGGCAAGCGCTCGTTCTCCGACCGCCAGCTGCTCGAGAACTACGCCGCCGTCATCGACGAGCTCATCCGCGCGAAGCCGTCGGCCGCCAAGGGCCGCTACCTGCGCACGATCGTGCTCGCACCGACGATGGGCCCCGGCGTGAAGGTCGACCCGTCCCGTACCCGCGACATCCTCGAGGAGACCGCACCGGCGACAGCCGCCTGAGCGTTCAGACGAGGCCACCGCAGACCCCGGGCCCGCCTGACCTTCGGTCAGTCGAGAAGTCCCGGCGAGGAGGCAGATGAACCGAGAGCAGAAAGCCGCGGTGATCGACGAGATCACCGTTCAGATCCGGGAGTCCGAGGCGATCTTCGCCGTGGACTATCGCGGGATCACCGTTGTCCAGGCAGCCGAGCTGCGCGGGAAGCTCCGCGAGGCCGACGCGACCCTGCGCATCGTCAAGAACACGCTGACCGAGCGGGCCGCCGACGGCGCGGAGATGGAGGCGCTCAAGCCGCTGCTCGCGGGCCCGACGGCGCTGACCTTCGTCCGCGGCGACGCGGCCGCCGCTGCCAAGGCGGTCGCCGACTTCACCCGCGCGACGACCCTGCTGCCGTTCAAGGGCGGGGTCATGAACGGGCAGGCGCTCGCGCCCGAACAGGTCGTCGCAATCGCGCGACTGCCCTCGCGCGACGTGCTCAACGCCCAGCTCGTGAACATCGTCGCGTCGCCGCTCACCGGCCTCGTGACGAGCCTGTCGAACCTCATCAGCGGCCTCGCGCGTCAGCTCAGCCAGGTGGCCGAGAAGATGGAGTCCGGCGAGATCGCATCCGCCGCGGCGCCCGCGAGCGCCGCGCCCGAGCCGGAGCCCGAGCCTGCCGCTGAGCCGGAGGC